>JAIVVP010000043.1:0-9345 GCA_049189775.1 Gemmatimonadota bacterium
CAATTATCAGCGTTACCTGCTTCGATCATTAATCAATACAAGCCACATTGCCGAATTTGAGAAGAGTTTTCTATACGCCCTTGGCCTGGGAGATCGCAGCAAAATATCTACTAAGCAGTGGCGAACATTAACCCAAACAGGGACGAATCATTTACTGGCAATCTCCGGTTTACATATTGGTCTGGTGGCAGGATTATTTTTCATCGTTGGCAGGTGGTTGTGGGCATTTGCAGGTCCCTTACCACTGCAAATACCTTGTCAGCGATTTGCAGCATTAACAGGTCTATTGGGTGCCTTCATATATGCTGCCCTGGCTGGCTTTTCTATTCCGACCCAACGCGCATTGATTATGCTTTCCGTGTGGATGCTGTCACTTTTTTTCAACCGAAAGTTTGCAGTCAGCGACATCATCACTGTTTCGCTTCTGGCAGTGTTAATCATCGACCCGTTTGCTGCCATGGATGCCGGGTTCTGGCTGTCTTTTATCGCAATATCGATCATTGCCTACGGCATGACCTGCCGTGTTCAAACGAATATTTCAGGCTGGCGCAATGCCTGGTGGAAATGGGGCAGGGTGCAATACCTGGTAGCTGTTGGTTTGTTGCCGTTACTTGTTTTATGGTTTCAGCAATATCCCCTGGTGGGTATCCTGGCTAATATTATTGCTGTTCCATATATCAGTTTGATTGTTGTACCCCTGGTGTTACTGGGTATTGTTTTATTGCCTTTTGCTTTTCCTGTTGGTGAATTTATTCTTCAGCTCGCAGGGCAGATTCTGGGGTTTTTATGGCCATTCCTGGAGTATTTATCCAGTCTGGAATTCAACATCTGGCACAGTGCCTCACCAACACCTCTGGCATTTGTTGCAGGGATGATCGGTGTATTGATACTGCTGCTACCTAAAGGCATGCCTGCACGCTGGATTGGTTTATTCTGGCTGCTTCCGCTTTTATTGCCCTATTCAGAATCTCCAGAAGCAGGTGATTTCTGGTTGGCACAACTGGATGTTGGTCAGGGTCTGGCATCTGTTGTCCAGACACAGGGGCATACCCTGATTTATGATACCGGGGATAAATTCAGTCAACGATTCAATGCAGCAGATGCAGTCATTATTCCCTATCTGAAACATCAGAACATCCAGCGTCCCGATCTGCTGATTGTCAGTCACGGAGATCGGGACCATATTGGTGGTGCCAAAGCACTTCTCATGAAATATCCGGAGATACAGGTGCTGACCAGTGTTGAAGACAAAATCGGCCATGCAAATGTGGAGAAATGTGTCGAGGGTCAGAGTTGGCAATGGGATGGGATTGATTTTGAAATATTAAGCCCGACTCATTCTAAAGATTATCAGGGGAATAATAGTTCTTGCGTGCTTAAGATCAGCAATCATCAACACTCTATTTTATTATCAGGTGACATTGAACAGGCCATCGAATCAAGATTAATCAGAACATCGTCAGATAAACTTTCCGCAAAACTATTGGTTGCGCCACACCATGGCAGTAAAACTTCGTCTTCCCTGGCTTTTATTGACGCGGTTGCTCCAGAAATTGTTGTATTTCCTGTGGGTTATAGAAATCGATTTGGATTCCCTAAACAGGATATAATTTCCCGCTATGAATCACGTCAGGTTAAAATACTCAACACAGCCCGTGATGGGGCATTATTATTCAGGTTTGAAGACCCGGAGATGAGTTTCAGTAGCTACAGGTATGACAATCAGCGGTTTTGGACTTCTGATTATTGATTGGAACGTTAAATAGAGCTTATTTGCTCAAGATATTTATTCTAGAGAAGATATTTAAGGGGAGAACGTAAAGGGTGCTGGAATTAATCAAAGCAGGCGGTTTGCTGATGTGGCCGATATTAATCTGTTCGGTTATCTCGTTATCGATCATTATCGAGCGATTCTGGTCACTGCAGCAGAAACGTATCGCTCCAAAGCACCTGGTTGCCCAGGTATGGCAATGGGCAAAGGTAGGACATCTTGATACCAGGCGTATACAGACCCTGAGAGTGAGTTCGCCATTGGGAAGGATCCTGGCTGCTGGTCTGGTCAATCGTTCACATGAGCGTGAAGTCATGAAAGAGAGTATTGAAGAAATAGGGCGCCAGGTCGCACATTCACTGGATCGTTTTCTGAATACACTGGGGACAATCGCCTCTATTTCACCCTTGCTTGGTTTATTGGGAACGGTCATAGGTATGATCAAGGTCTTTGCAGTGATTACCACACACGGTGTCGGCGATGCCAGTATCCTGGCAGGAGGCATTTCTGAAGCACTGCTGACCACAGCAGCTGGATTGTCCGTCGCCATCCCGACACTGATGTTTCATCGGTATTTCAGGGGCAAGGTGAATGATCTGGTGATGACGATGGAGCAGGAAGCATTGAAAATGGTCGAGGTAATGCAAGGCTTACGAGAAGATGAATATACTTCTCCTGAAACTGATACTCATACCGGTTCTTCCCAATAAATTATTTTTAGGGAAGATAATTTCAAGGTAAATAGCCAATGAATTTCCAGCCAAATCCGCCTGATGAACTCGAACTGGATATCACACCACTGATTGATGTGGTATTTCTGTTGCTTATATTTTTCATGGTATCAACAACATTTGATCATGAATCAGAAGTTAATATCACCCTGCCCACAGCCAGCAAGGAAATTGCCCAGGCAAAACCGGATGCGATCAATGTTGCCATTGATGATCAATCACGCATTTATATCAACAAGAAAGAATTATTAAATTCACAAATATCCACCATCAAGGAAGCACTCTACGATATCTCTGTGGATCTTCCAGACGCACCGATTATCATCAGTGCCGATGAGGAAACGCCTTATCAAATGGTTATCAGAATCATGGATGCAGCCCGTCAGTTGGGTCTGATCAAGATCACGTTCGCCACCAGAATCAATGAAGAAGATTATTGATGACCATTATTGATATCTGCGGTTCGTGAGCGTCCAGTGGCATCCCCTGAATTTATAGAAGACCTCTGGTACGGCAAGCATCCCTTATCCATCATGCTCGCACCACTAGGCTGGTGTTATCAATTACTGATGACTTTGCGTCATCTTCTGTATCAAAGTGGCATCTTGCCAACGCAAAGACTGGATATTCCTGTGATCGTTGTCGGTAACATTGTTGTCGGTGGGACAGGCAAAACACCTTTGGTTATCTGGCTGGCAGCTTATTTGAAAGAAAAAGGTTATCAGCCAGGCATCATTAGCAGAGGTTATAAAAGCAAGGTCAAACAATGGCCTCAACAGGTGCGTAAAGATAGTAATGCTGAGCTGGTTGGTGATGAACCTGTTTTGCTGGCACGTAGAACAAATTGTCCAGTTGCCATTGCACCGAATCGTAATGTTGCAGCTGAGGCGCTGATTGAACATGAACAGGTTGATATTATTATTAGTGATGATGGTCTACAGCACTATGCCCTGGAAAGAGATATCGAAATCGCTGTGCTTGACGGGGTTCGTCGTCATGGCAATGGACGTTGTTTGCCCGCAGGCCCACTAAGAGAGTCTGTTGCTCGTCTGAAAACTGTTGATATGATCGTATGCAATAGTGGTGCAGTACGGGGGGAATTCGAAATGGAATATGTCCCTCAGCAACTGTGCTCAGTCATGGATGAAAATAGACGCTGTGATGTCGAGCAATTCCATAATCAGTCAATTCATGCCATTGCTGGTATTGGCAACCCGGCAAAATTCTTCTCTTATTTGCGTGGCAAAGGTATTCGTATCATTGAACATGAATTTCCTGATCATTATCAATTCAAGGCAGAAGATATTTGCTTTGATGACGGTTTTCCTGTCGTCATGACAGAAAAAGATGCTGTAAAATGTACCGAGTTTGCATCTGCAGAACATTGGTTTTTGCCAATAAATGTAAAAATGGCAAACGCCTTCGAACATCGTCTGACTGTATTATTAAAGGATATTTGTAATGGACAAAAAACTGCTTGAAATTCTGGTTTGCCCGGTAACCAAGGGGCCGTTAATTTATGACAAGAAGAATCAGGAACTGATCTCTACATCCGCACGTCTTGCCTACCCGATTAAAGATGACATCCCGGTGATGCTGGAAGATGAAGCCAGGACGCTCACAGATGAGGAAATTGAAAATCTCAAAGAGTGATTTTAAATTTCATATAATCATCCCGGCGCGTTATGCCTCAACTCGTTTACCCGGCAAACCGTTACTGGAGATAAATGGCAAACCATTGATCCAGCATGTCTACGAATCCGCATGTCAGTGTGGGGCTGAAAAGGTTTATATAGCTACCGACGATACACGTATTCAGGAAGCAGCATCATCGTTTGCTGCTGAAGTCATCATGACAGCAGCTGATCATGTCTCAGGAACTGATCGACTTGCAGAAGTTGTTTCGATCCTTGGATTAAGTGATAAGGAAATCATTGTCAACTTACAGGGCGATGAAATAGGCGTGCCTGCCAGCTTGATACATCAGCTCGCAAAAGGATTACATGAGCATCCTGATCATAGTATCTCCACACTCTGCGAACGGATCGATAATGATATTGATATAAATGATCCAAATATCGTCAAGGTTGTTTTTGATCAAAATAATACTGCGCTATATTTCAGCAGGGCAACTATTCCTCATTTAAGGGAAAGCCAGAAAGTAGGCCAGAAAGAAGGCCAGGCTCAACAAGGAAACTATTACAAGCATCTTGGTCTTTATGCTTATCGGGTGGGCTATCTAAAGAAATTTACTGCAACTCCAGCCTGTGAACTTGAACGCAGCGAATCGCTGGAACAACTCAGGGCGCTTTATACAGGTGAAAAAATCTACATAGAAGAGGCCTGTGCACCTGCTGGTATTGGCATTGATACAGAAGAAGATTTGAAAAAAGCCCGTCAACAATTTCAAACATGAAGTAATAAAAACCACCATGAATTACTAACACAAGGAAGCAGGGCGCATGGCATATTTGCTTAAAATCAGAGGTTTTTTACCATATATTATTGTGGTATTTCTGAATGCCTTTGTTGATTTGGGGCATAAAATCATCATACAAAACACCATCTTCAAGATTTATGATGGCCAGGAACAAATCATTTTAACGGCCATCGTAAATGCCCTGATCCTGTTGCCTTTCGTATTAGTCATGACACCATCCGGTTTTTGTTCTGATAAATTTCCGAAAAATAAAGTAATACGTTTCAGTGCCTGGGTTGCTGTCGTCGTCACACTTTTTATTACCCTGTTTTATTACCTGGGCTGGTTCTGGCCTGCGTTTGCCCTGACTTTCATACTGGCATTACAAAGTGCATTTTATTCCCCGGCCAAATATGGCTATATCAAAGAGCTGGTAGGTAAGGAAAATCTGGCTGGTGCCAATGGCATGGTTCAGGCAACCACAACAATCGCTATCCTTGCCGGCATCTTTCTGTTTTCGATTATGTTCGAACAGTATCTATCAAACACGACTATTGATGGTGCCTCATCCATATTACAGAACATTGCGCCTATTGGTTGGGGCCTGGTTTTATTCAGTCTGGTGGAATTGTGCTTCGCATATGCCATACCCCAGACACAAGCTGTTGATGAATCAATGAAATTCGACCTTAGCGCTTACGTTAGAGGTCAATATTACAAAAAGAATATGAGTGCTGTGTTTGATCGAGAGATTATCTTTTTATCGATCGTTGGTTTGTCAATATTCTGGGCCATATCCCAGGTGATGTTGGCAACCTTTCCTGCTTACGCCAAGGAAGCCATGGGCATCAGCAACGTAGTTATCATTCAGGGGACCATGGCATGTGCGGGTTTTGGCATAATGCTGGGTTCAATTCTGGCCGCCCGTATTTCAAGATCACATATTGAAACAGGCATGATCCCCATAGGTTCTGCTGGCATTGCATTTTGTTTATTAATCTTGCCAGTCCTTGATAACGAGTATTTGCAGGCAATCAATTTTCTTGCCTGGGGCGTCTTCGGTGGTTTTTTGCTGATTCCTTTAAATGCAATGATGCAATTTCATGCTGAAGAAGATGAATTAGGACGCATACTCGCTGCTAATAACCTGATCCAGAATGCGGTCATGCTGTGTTTTCTTGGCCTTACTGTGTTATTTGCTTTCTATGGTATAGGTAGCCTCGGTTTATTTAACATACTTTTTGTAGTGGCCGTTGGCGGAACGATTTATACAGTTTATAGATTACCGCAATCGATGATCCGTTTGATCATTAGCTACATTATCGGCAATAAATATCGACTACAGGTTTTAGGTTTGAAAAATATGCCTGAAACAGGTGGCGTCTTGATGTTGGGTAACCATATCAGCTGGATAGATTGGGCCATTGTGCAGATGGCCTCACCACGACCAATCCGCTTTGTCATGATCCGTAACATCTACGAGCGTTGGTATTTAAGGTGGTTTCTGAATATATTTAATGTCATTCCGATCTCCAGTGGTGCCTCCAGATCTGCACTTCAGGAGGTTCACGACAGTCTGAATAAAGGTGAAGTCGTTTGCCTGTTTCCTGAAGGAACAATAAGCAGGACAGGCCAATTATCAAAATTTCAGCATGGCTATGAAAAAGCAGCAGAAAATGCCAATGCCATAATTCTGCCTTTCTATTTGCGTGGTTTGTGGGGAAGCTGGTTTTCACGCTCCAGTGAAAAACTCAAGGATCTTCGCAATACTGGCACCAAACACGACATCATTGTCGCATTTGGTGAGCAGTTGCCTATAGACACATCAGCACAGGATCTGAAGCGACACATTTTCGAACTGTCGATTGATTCCTGGGAACACTATACAGAACAACTTCCTGCAATTGGATCTGCCTTTATTGAGACAGCGAAGCGTAACAGTGGAGAATTTATGATCGCTGATCCGATGACGGGGACATTGACGGGCGGTAAATTTCTCACCAGTGTTATCTGTTTTTCTCGCTTGATCAGAAAATATTCTCCGGAACAAAACATAGGGTTCTTATTACCCACCAGCATTGCAGGCAGTATTGCCAATATGGCGGCCATCCTGCTGGGCAAAACTGTGGTTAATCTGAATTTCACTGCGAATCGTGAGGCGTTGCAGGCTTCGGTGACGAAAGCAGGAATTAAATCGATTTATACCTCTCATAAATTTATCGAAAAACTGGCCAAAAAAGGTGTGGATCTTGGTCATGCTTTTCCAGACAGCCAGCTAATCTATATGGAAGATCTTAAGCCCGAGATAAGTAAAACAACAAGTTTACTGACATTTATATTCGTACTGGTTTTCCCCGCAGGCTTACTAAAACTTCTTTATTGCAAGAAAGTAAGTATTAATTCGCCTGCAGCAATATTGTTTTCAAGTGGCAGTGAAGGGTTGCCTAAAGGTGTGATGCTGAGTCATCGTAATATCATGGCCAACCTGAAACAGATTTCAGACATGCTTAACATACAGGATACAGATGTTGTCATGGCAAGTTTGCCGTTGTTCCATGCCTTTGGACTCACGGTAACTACATTTATGCCATTGATCGAAGGCATTCCAATGATATGTCATCCAGATCCCACCGATACGGTTAATATTGCAAAAGCGATTGCCAAATATCGCGCAACGTTCTTATGTAGCACATCAACCTTCCTCAGACTTTATATCAAGAACAAACGCATTCATCCCTTAATGCTTGAATCATTAAGAATTGTTGTTGCTGGTGCAGAAAAACTCAATCCGGATGTTAGAGATGCCTTCAAACTGAAATTTAACAAGGATATTTTTGAAGGTTATGGTGCAACTGAAACAACACCAGTCGTGAGTGTCAACATACCTGATGCACTCGATGTTAATTATTGGCAAGTCCAGTTTGGTAATAAACAGGGAACAGTAGGTTTACCACTGCCAGGCTCAAGTTTTCGTATTGTTGATCCAGGGACACTTGATGAATTAAAAACAGGGGAAGACGGACTCATACTTGTTGGTGGTAGCCAGGTGATGTTGGGATACCTCGATGACGAAGAAAAAACCAGTGAAGTCATTACTATAATCGATGGCAAACGTTGGTATAAAACAGGAGATAAAGGCCATCTGGACGAAGATGGTTTCCTGACCATAGTCGACCGCTACTCTCGTTTTGCCAAGCTGGGTGGTGAAATGATTAGCCTGACTGCTGTAGAAGAATCTGTTCGAGATTCACTTAAGCAACCCGAACTGGAAATAGTTGCAGTGAATTTGCCTGATGAAAAGAAGGGAGAAAAAGTGGCGCTAATGATCACACAAGATATTCAACTTGCAGATATAAAGAAGGCCATGCTGGATGCAGGCGTAAACCCGTTGATGCTACCTGCCAGTGTGAAAATTGTTGATGAAATACCGACACTGGGTAGTGGCAAAACTGATTTCAAGCTGGCAAAAAAGATATTCCTCGAAACTGATTAAATCAGAATTTGAACATGACGCGCATGATGATGACAAAAGTCCTTTTCGTCTGTATGGGCAATATCTGTCGATCACCCACGGCACATGGACTGTTTCTGTCCCTGGTTCGTAAACAACAGCTGGAACAGCTCATTGAAGTTGATTCTGCCGGGACACATTCGTGGAACATTGGCAGCTCGCCGGATCTTTCTTCACAAAAGACCGCAGAAAAATATGGTATCGACCTCAGTCAGCTACGTGCACGTCGTGTTGTTAAGGAAGATTACGATTATTATGACTACATTGTGGCGATGGACAAAAGCAACCTGGCGAACATGTTAGCCGAGTGTGAAGAATACAACAGACACAAGCTAAAGCTATTGCTTGATTATGCAGATAATACAGAAATTACTGAAATTCCCGATCCCTATGGCGAGGGGATGGATGGATTTGAAACAGTCTATGGATTAATCGAGCAGGGCTGTCTGGGTTTGTTAAGTACGCTGAAGCAAGACACAATCAATAAGACCGGATGATTCAGCATATCTAGTTCGTCAATCCCAGGGCCGTCAGGCCCGAGACTGTCTATAGTGTCTAACAGATCATTTCAGCGATAATGCTGGCACAGACCGGGGCCTGTAAGATACCTTTTCTGAAATGTCCGGCATTAATATATACGTTGTCGTAGTTCTCTAGTTGCCCAATATATGGTTTTCCATTTGTAGTTGCAGGTCGCAAACCAGACCAATGTTTAACGAATTTCGCCTCGCTAATATCAGGCCAAAGCCCACTAGCCCATGCCATTAATTGATCCTTTGCAGTCTCAGACGTTTCCTTATCAAAGCCGACATGCTCCATTGTGCTACCAATCAAAATATGACCATCATGCCGGGGAATAAAATAATGCCCTCCATCCAGCACCATCATATCGAATCGCTGCTGCGGAAATTTC
>JAIVVP010000044.1:0-9212 GCA_049189775.1 Gemmatimonadota bacterium
GTTGTTGGATATTATAGTTTCACTTCATCTTGAAGTTGCTGGTAGTAAAACCAGGATTTTAGATGAGGAGCTTATACTGCGCGCAGTTAGCTTTAAGAAAAAAATTCCGTTTAAGAAGCTCGATCCCTTGGAACTCGACATCGAGATTGTGACGAAGACGATTCCCAAATCGTTTGCGGTCAACCATCTCATTCTGCCATTTGAAATTCGTAATCAAAATCTGCGGCGGCCCGAATACCTCGTACAATCACTTTTGCATGCAGATCACGGGCAACATCTGTCACCAGTTTATCAAAATGACATACCTCGACATTTTCCAGTGATGATAATACGGTCTTTGCCAGATCAATTCTTTCATCTGTTGAAAATAATGTTTGCTTGCTGGTACTGTCCGCGACGGCAAGAAATACCTTGTCAAAGAGCCTGGCGGCACGAGAAATAATATCGACATGACCATGCGTAATAGGATCAAACGTACCCGGATAGATGGCTGTTATTTTCATTGGATCAGTCTGCTGATGTTTTTAACAATGTATAGTGTACCTGACCCGCTTTCGCTTGTTTAATCACTTCGACATTTTTTTCTGCTTGCCAGACACTTTCACTCTCAACATAGATCAAGGTTTGCTTGCCGACACACCTGGATTCAGCCAAAGCGGACATACTTTGTTCAATCATGTTTTTACCGAAAGGCGGATCCAGAAAAATAATATCAAAGACCTGATCTGCGGTTTTTATCCATTGCAGGACATCCGCCTGCTGCACAACAATCTCGTCAGCATCCAGCATCTTGACTGATTCACGCAGGGTTTCTGCGGTTTTCCTGTCTTGCTCAATAAGTACCGCACTGGCAGCCCCACGGGACACCGCCTCTATCCCCAGAGCACCCGAGCCAGCAAACATATCCAGGCAATTCGCGCCGTGAATAGTGGCCTGCAACCAGTTAAACAAGGTCTCTCTTATCCGATCCGGCGTTGGTCGCAATCCCTGCGCATCTGGTACGGGTATTTTTCGTCCACGCCATTTACCACCGATGATACGGACCTTGCCCGCCTGCTTCAGCTCGAACCTCCAGCCGCTTTTACTTTTTGCCCCTGGTCTTCTACTACAGGCTCAACGGCCCTGTCTTTTTCTGGCTCGTTCTCAACTGGTTCAGGTCCAACCATCACCGTAACAAATTTATCCGGTGACAGCCGCCGCTTAAAGGCATCCTTGATTTGATCAACAGTTACTGCATTAACCCTGGCATTGAATGTTTCAAGATAATCTTTGGGCAAATCATAAAATCCGATCATGGCAATGTAGCCAATGATCTTGCTATTGCTGGACAACCTTAAGGGAAAACCACCAGTGATATTTTTCTTTGAAGCTTCCAGCTCGGCCTCAGTCGGCCCATTGTCGATAAATATTTTCAGTTGCTCTTGCAACACCGAAAGCGCTTCCTCTGTCTGATCTGTGCGGGTTTGTAGACTGGCTTTAAAGGGCCCTTTTTCACGCATGGGAGAGAAATAACTGTTGGCACTGTAAGACAGTCCGCGTTTTTCGCGGATCTCTTCAAACAGCCTGGAGACCATGCCGCCTCCTCCCAGTACATGGTTACCCACATAGAGTGGGAAATAATCCGCATCCCCACGCCTTAGTCCCGTCTGTCCCATCAGGACATGGGTCTGCGTTGAAGGATGATCAATGTGTATGATCGCAGCTTCTTCCAGCACTTGTACTGCTGGAATTGGCTGAGGCTTTTTCCCGGCTGGTAGATCCTTAAGCAATTTTTCAACCATTGCCTTTGCCTGTTTTTTTGTTAGATCACCGACAATGGCTACGGTCGCATTTTTTGTAACGTAATAGTTTTTATGAAAAGCAACAACATCACTGCGCTGCAATGCAGAGACACTTTCTTCGGTGCCTGAACTCGGAACAGCATAAGGATGCCCCTTAAAGACTTCGGCAAAAAATGCATCATTTGCCAATGCCCCGGGAGACTGTTGTTTGCTGCGAATGCCAACCAGTGTCCTGTTTTTCTGCCGCTGCAAGGCATCTTCTGGGAAATCAGGCTTTGCTAATACGCGCGCAAGATTTTCCAGAGCGGGATCCAGTATTGCCGGATCGGACAGGCTACGCAGACTAACCATAGCAGAGTCATAACCCGCACTGGCTCCATAATTGGCACCCAGATTGTCAAAGCCCTGACTAATTTGATCGGCCGTGAGTCCACCGGCACCTTCGTCCAGCAAACCATTTGTCAGTCCGGCCAATCCAGCTTTTTTGCCGTTACGCGCACTACCTGCATCAAAGATAATCTGAATATCCACCATTGGCAGTTCTGTTGCTGCAACGAAATAAACACTGGCACCTTTGTCTGATTGCCAGTTTTCTATTGCCGGTGCGGCCTGAACATAAGGCGACAGGATATAAGATGATAAACACAACAGAAGGCCTGAAATCCTAACGACCATGACCAAACCCTCCTGCTGCTGCCCGTCCCGATGTATTGTCCAAAGGCTGGGGATCAAGCACCGCAACGGTAAGTCGATCTTCCTGTAAATATTTTTTCGCAACCGCCTGCACCTGTTCTGCGGTGACTGCCTGAATAGATGCGACATATTTATCTGCTTCTTTCCAGGAAAGGCCGACGGTTTCAAATATACCTATTATCATCGCCTGATAAAAAACAGAATCACGCTCATAGACATCATTAGATACAACCTGCGCCTTGATTCGTTGCAGTTCGCTGTCGCTGACCAGACTGGTCTTTAGTGTTTCAATCTCTTCGTTCACTGCAGCTTCAAGTTGAGCCACTGTATGATCCTTTGCAGGAGTTCCGCTGATTGTAAACAGGTTATCAAGCCGCGCAGAAAAATTGTATCCGGCACTGACTGAGCTGGCGACTTCTTTGCCGCGCACCAGATTGCTGGCAAAACGTGCGCTGCCGCTACCGCCCAGGATACTGGCCAGGACTTCCAGCGCATAGGGCTCCCATTCCGGCACCTGTTCCTGATTATCCAGGGCCGTCTTTAACACCGGAACCTTATAGGCCATCAGTAGATAAGGTAATTCTGCAGGCCGTTTAACGATGATACGTTTAATCCCACTTTGAACGACTTCCGGACGGGAAGCTGCTTTAATCGGTTTCCCTGCCGGCAATGGACCAAAGTATTTTTTTGCTAATTGATAAACTTCTTCTGCATCAACATCACCAGACACCACCAGCGTTGCATTATTTGGTGCATACCACTGTTGATACCATTCGCGCAGATCATCCGCTGTCATATTATCCAGATCATTCATCCAGCCAACGATTGGGTGCCGGTAAGGCCCCGTCTGAAATGCAGTAGACATGGCGACTTCGTACATATATGACTGGGGCTTGTCCTCTGTTCTCCAGCGACGCTCTTCCTTGACCACCTCAATTTCCTTAAGAAACTCTTCTTCCAGCACAATAAGATGGCGCATGCGATCCGCCTCCAGCTCCATGCTGATAGGCAAACGAGAACTTTCCAGTGTCTGAAAGTAGGCCGTGTAATCCGTCCCGGTGAATGCATTTTCACGCCCACCGTTTTCTGAAATGATGCGGGAAAATTCACCCGGGGCATGTTTCTCAGTACCTTTAAACATCATGTGTTCGAGCGCATGGGAAATGCCTGTAATCCCCTCATGTTCATAACTCGATCCCACCTTGTACCAGACTTGTGATACCACTACCGGCGCACGATGATCCTCCTTGACGAGAATTTTCAGGCCATTATCCAGTTCAAATTCCTGGACATTGGCACAAACCATGGCTGAAAACAGAGTCAGACTGGCAACTAATAAAGCTTTAACAGGGGTCAACTTCACACATATTTCTCCATATAAATGATTATCGAACAATTATCGCCGAGGCTTAAGGATACTGAAATTAATCGACGATTGATATTTCAACACAGGATTAGAGCTTAATTCTGTTTAGTAGTTCGATAGTGGTTAATGATAGGATAATGCCGCCTGATTATAGAGTTTTAAACAACACATGTTTGGATTTAAAAAACCTGAAGCACCAGAACAACAAGCTGCCGAGCAAACAAATTTCTTTGGCAAATTAAAAGCTGGCTTAAGCAAGACCCAATCAAGCATATTCGGCGGGGTTGCTGATCTGCTACAGGGCAAAAAGAGTATCGATGCGGGATTTCTGGATGATCTGGAAGAAAGATTGATTGTTGCAGATCTGGGTATTCACGCCACCACTAAAATCATTGACGCACTACATGCTTCAATCAAGCGTGATGAAATCAGCGATTACGATCAGCTACGACAAACACTGGGTGTTGTCATGGGCAACATCCTTGATCCGGTACAAAAACCATTGACCATCCCTGTCGACAAACCGGGGCCATTCGTCATTCTTCTGACCGGGGTCAATGGTGCGGGCAAGACTACCACGGCAGGCAAACTCGCCAGCCATTTTATCAACCAGGGCCATAGTGTCATGCTGGCAGCAGGAGATACCTTTCGCGCTGCTGCAGTTGAACAGCTACAAACCTGGGGAGAAAGGAACAATGTCACGGTGGTTTCACAACATAAAGGGGCTGATTCTGCCGCCGTTATTTTTGATGCCTTACAATCTGCCCGGGCCAATAATATCGATATACTGATTGCCGATACTGCAGGCAGACTACACACTCAGGACAACCTGATGGATGAACTTAAAAAGATTCATCGTGTTATTGGCAAATTTGACGATACATTGATGCTTGAAAATATTCTTGTGTTAGATGCTGCGACTGGCCAAAATGCACTCTCCCAGGCAAGGCTTTTTAATGATGCAATCGGTATAGATGGAATTATTTTGACAAAACTTGATGGCACAGCAAAAGGTGGCGTTATTTTTGCGTTGGCCCTTGATATCGGGATCCCGATTCGCTTCATTGGCGTCGGCGAACAGATGGACGACCTTCATACTTTTGAAAGCACTGCCTTCGTAGAGGCTTTACTCGAATATCAATAATGATTCGCTTCAATAATGTTCACATGCAATATCAGACCGGACACCTGGCTCTGAAGAACATTAATCTGCATATTGAACAGGGTGCCATGGCCTTTATTGCCGGCCGATCAGGCGCAGGCAAAAGCTCACTTTTAAGACTCATCGCCTTAATCGAAAGACATAACCGTGGTCAAATTATTATCAATGGCCAAAACCTTGAACGTGTCAGAAACAGCCGCATCCCTTACTACCGGAGAAACATCGGCCTTGTTTTCCAGGATCATCGTTTACTCAATGATCGCACTATTTTTGATAACGTTGCTTTGCCTCTCATCATTGCCGGTCATGGACATACAGAGATACGCAAGCGTGTCAGCGCTGCTTTAGACAAGGTTGGCTTACTAAAAAAAGCCAGTTCAAGCCCAATGACCCTGTCAGGAGGAGAACAACAAAGAGTAGGCATTGCGCGTGCAGTTGTACATCGACCGTTACTGCTGCTTGCTGATGAACCAACAGGAAACCTTGATCCGGCACTGTCTCTGGAGACAATGAAGCTGTTTGAACAATTTAATCAGGTCGGGGTAACGGTGCTCATAGCCAGCCATGATATGGACATGATTAAGAAAATGCGCAAGAGAATTATCACTTTGCGAGAAGGCAGAATCCCCACTCATTTTGGCAATACCGCCGTCGAGCAAAATGAGGAATTGCCATTGAACAAAGACAGGCAATGAGAACCAGGACAAAAAACAAACCAGGCGCCTTGCTTAAGGCTTGGTTAGTGTCACATGCACAATCTTTTGTTTATAGTCTCGGGCAGTATTACCGTAACCTGCTTAGCAGCATATTAACGACAGCCGTAATTGGTATCTCTCTGGCCTTACCCGGTGGGTTTTATTTATTGCTGGAGAATGCGCAACAAGTCACTGCTGGCTGGGGCGGGGCGATTCAGATAACTGCCTTCCTGAAACCTGAAATTGATGATGCCGCCGCAAAAGATCTTGTGGCAAAACTCATGGACAACCAGAACATTGAAACAGTTAAATTAATTGACCGGGAACAGGCGCTGGCTGAATACAAGGAATTATCCGGTTATTCGGATGTTATAGACCTGCTTGATGAGAACCCGTTGCCTTCAATTATAATTGTATTTCCGAAAATTGATGCCCTCACCGAGGGAAGAGATCTGCAGATTATTGACTTTTTATATAGTCAGCCCGAGATCGAGATTGCGCAATACGATCAACAGTGGATTAAACGACTGTACGGGATCATCGATATCATCAAGCGCTTTGTTATTATTTTTTCAGCATTCATAGGCTTTGGTGTTTTGCTCATCGTCGGCAATACCATTCGCATGGCTATCTACCATCATCGTAATGAGATTGAAGTCTCCAAGCTGTTTGGCGCAACAAATCACTTCATTCAAAGACCTTTCCTGTATACGGGGTTCTGGTACGGACTGAGTGGTGGTATCGCATCCTGGCTGCTGCTTAGCCTCGCCCTGCAATTCCTCAAACAGCCCGTCAACCGACTTGCAGAGCTTTATGCCAGCGAATTCAGCCTGGCTAATTTAACCACCTCAGAAACCCTGATTATGCTTGCCTGTGGCATCTTTCTTGGCATTTTCGGGTCCTGGATCTCGGTTCAACGTCATCTAAGAACCATAGAACCTGCATAATAAAGCAGTTAAATCAATAAGTTATCAGCGTTTAACTGCTTTCCATCATAAGCCGGGAACTCTTGAATACTATTAGCACTCTCATATCACGAGTGCTAAAATAATAAGTAATCAACGGGAGAATTAATCAAACGATGAGTAATACCATGACCATGCCGATTGCACTGAATGCCGGATCACTGGAAAGCTATTTCCAGAGCGTTAACAAGATCCCGATGCTCAGCGCTGATGAAGAACGTTTATTAGCAGAGCGCTACAGAGAAGAGGGCGACCTTGAGGCTGCACGTCAACTGGTTATGTCCCATCTTCGTTTTGTGGTCAAAGTTGCAAGGGGTTACAGCGGCTATGGTTTACCACAGGCAGATCTTATTCAGGAAGGTAGTGTTGGCCTGATGAAGGCCGTTAAACGCTATGATCCTGCGGTCGGCGTTCGTCTCGTTTCATTTGCTGTGCACTGGATTCGTGCCGAGATGCATGAATACATCATCCGTAACTGGAAGATTGTCAAAGTAGCGACAACCAAGGCACAGAGAAAACTTTTCTTTAAACTACGTTCATCTAAAAAACGTTTGGCGTGGTTAAATAAAGAAGAGGTCGATTCCGTGGCAAAAGATCTTGGCGTCAAACCACATGAAGTTATCGAGATGGAAAAAAGACTCAGTAGTTACGACGCTTCCTTTGATGCGCCTGTTGCCGACGATGAGGCTACACCATTTAGCCCGGCGGCTTATCTCGAAGATAAAAGACAGGGGCCGGAAGAAGAACTGGAAACAATACAGCTCGAGGGCATCCAGCTTGAAGCATTAAGTAAAGCGATGGAGAACCTTGATGAGCGTAGTAAAAATATTGTTAGTAAACGTTGGTTAAGTGAGAAAAAACAAACGCTTCATCAGCTGGCCGATGAGTATGGTGTTTCAGCAGAGAGAATAAGACAACTTGAGAAGGCAGCATTTAACAAGATGGCTGAACACATGACTGCATAACTTATTTATATTATACCTATAAAAAAACGGCCTCAATGGCCGTTTTTGTGTTTGAAATGAATAATCAATTTCTTTATTTGAACATTATCAATCAATAATCTTTCTATAGTCAGATACGATCTGGTTCACATCATGTGGAGATGAAAATAGTGCTTTAAGTCTGGCTTCGGGATCTATCAACATAATTCTTGAGCTGTGGAAGACCTCATATTCTTCAGTCTCTGTATCACCTTCCTCACACCTTCCTCAACACCTTCCTGGCCAAATGCTATTCCCAATGACTTCGTCAATACCTGCAGGTTTTCCAGGCTTCCTGTCACACCAGTAAATTCAGCATTGAAGTAAGGCACATATTCAGCAAGTTGTTCCACGGTGTCGCGCCCTGGATCTACTGATATAAATACCGTTTCTGGACTATCAATCCCGGGTTCTTTTTTTAATGCCTGATCGACCTGGTTTAGTAAACTCAGGGTCGTCGGACAAACATCAGGACAATGAGTGTATCCAAAAAAAACAAATGACCATTGGCCCTTCAGGTCTTCATTGGTAAACGTGTTGCCACGATGATCTTCCAGTGAAAATTCAGGCAAGGCTTTAGCCTCAGGCAAAACAGTTGCCGAGACACCTTCAAGCGATCCTGAATCCTGGTTTATATATACAGAAAAGATAATTCCCAGTGAAACAGGGATGATGAAGACCAAAACCCTGAAGAGGATTTTATTCACAGACATTTCGGCAGCTTAAAGGAAAAAGTGTCGGAGAAAAATACGAGCATAATGATCCAGCAAAAAGAAACCAAAAAGCACGCTCAGATAAAAAATAGAAAAACCGAATGTCTTCATTGCATGCTCGTCTGTATCAGACCGATACAAGATAAAGGCCTGCCAGATAAACCCCAGGCCAAGGGCGATGGCGCCTGCCAGATAAATCAGGCCGCTCATATGAATAACAAACGGCAAGACACTCACTGCCAGCAGCAAAATTGTGTACAAAAGGATCTGTAGCTTGGTAAAAGGAACGCCGTGAGTTACAGGCAGCATAGGAATGCCTACGCTGGCATATTCTTCGCGCCGACGAATGGCCAGGGCCCAGAAGTGTGGTGGCGTCCAGATAAATATTATCAGGAATAATAATAATGCTTCAGAACTGACTTCTCCCGTCATCGCCACCCAGCCAAGTAATGGTGGTGCAGCCCCTGCGGCGCCACCCAATACAATATTTTGCGGTGTGGCAGGTTTAAGAAACATGGTGTAAATCACTGCGTAACCAATCAAGGAAATAAAAGTCAGCAGGGCGGTCAACGTATTTACTTTATAAACCAGGATCACCATGGAAATGGCACACAGCGCTAAAGCAAATATAAAGGCATTCCTGGTGTTTAACTCGCCCTGGGGTAAGGGACGGTTCTTTGTTCGCGCCATGACGGCATCGATGCGTTGTTCCACCAGTTGATTGATTGCCGCGCCCGAGGCTGCCGCCAGACCAATCCCGAGTGTTGCAAAAATGACCTTGCCCAGAGGCAAGGCCCCGGGGACAGCGAGCAACATACCGACAACGGCGGTAAATATAATCAACACTATCACCT
>JAIVVP010000045.1:0-9207 GCA_049189775.1 Gemmatimonadota bacterium
GCTCTACTACAGTACATCCCTGTACATATCTCACGACATTTCCTACATCCTGTAGGTCGTATTCATCAGAATGACGAAGTGCGTACTTGCATCAGAAATTCCTTAAGAATGTTATAATCTTATCAGTGCCACGAGGAGGATTCGAGAGTGCATCGTTTTTACTTAACTGGTTTATTGTTTTTCAGTCAAATTATCTTTGCTCAATCTGTTCAGGCGCAGATGTATCAATGGACTGATCCTGAAACCGGAACAACGCAATTATCTGGCAAGCCTCCTGCCTGGTACCGCAGTGCTGAAGGAGGTCCACGGGTCTTTGTCTTCAACCGGGGCAAAATTGTTGACGATACGGGCATTGAAGTTTCTGATGAAAAGCGCAACTCTTTGCGTACCAGGGCCTTTATCGATGCTGAAGAAGATCGGGTTGCGGCAAATCAGAAGGCAATGGAAGCCGCCAGATTAAAAGCAGCGATGGAAAAAAATAGCGAGAGGGAGTCAGAAGAGGAGACACACGAACATCAGGTGGAACCGAGTGAAGTCATTGGAATGGAAGAGCCCGAAGACGAAGAATTGATAGAAAAAGAAATGAGCTCAGAAGAAGAGTCCGTTGAAAAACTGAAGGAATTGATTGCAGATTGGGAAGACAAGCGTACTGAAGAGGCCAGGGCCTTATTAAAGAAAGAAGCAGATGAAAAATAAGCCAGATGAAGATTAAGCAGGAACGCCCGCTTGTTAACCTCAGAATAAACCCTTTAGTTTTTCCATAAATGTTTTTCCCTCAATATCCGCATTTAATTTTATCAAGTTAATCAGGGTCGTATGGTTTGGGTTAAATTTCAGACCAATATTAATATAGGCTTTTGCACTGCTGTTATCCTTTTCAAGAATTGATCGCTCAGCCAGGTAGGCATACCTGTCAGCAATATTGAGAAGACCTGCTGCCGCGATTCTGTCCCCCGGATCTGCTGCAAGTAATTTCGAATAATAATAATAGGCATTATCTTCTGGCGGTGAAGTCAGGCGATAGTCTTGCAGGCTTTTCTTGCCCAGCCAATGCAGTGCCTGGACAACATCTTCAGTCATCTTGACTGGTGCTTCAGCTATGTTTGTACTTATTGCCGGTGCAGAATCATCAATTACCGGGAGGCTGATAGTGTCAGGTAAATTTGCACTGATGGGTACGTTTTCGATCCTTGGTGCAGTGTCATTCATTTTTGATCCTGCATATTGCAAGGTTCCTAAAATTCCACCCGCTGTCACTAAAAGCAACAATAAAATATTCAGGGTCTGTGAGCTTTTATTCGTTACATACCCACCGCCAGTAACATCAAAATCCGTACCCGTGGCGGTGGCATCTCTGGCGTTTTGTAATTCCTTGATTGCTTGCACCATCTCAGCGGCATCTTTAAATCGCTTATCTCGATCTTTTGCCATCATTTTGTTTAATAAAGGCTGAAATTCGGCGAGTTCTTTCTCAAGCACAGGGACGGGTGCCTGTTTGTGTTTGATAATGACATCATAGACTGTCGTAGAGGCGTAGGGTTTTTCACCGGTGAGCATTTCATAGAACAGGCAGCCCAGGCTGTAAATATCAGTACGACCATCAATTTCAATACCGTCGGCCTGTTCAGGGCTGACATAGTTCGGACTCCCAAGGAACAGGCCGGTTGACGTTAAATCATGGTCTACACCATCAATCTGCTTGGAGATACCAAAGTCCGTGATCAGTGGCGTGTTTTCATCCCTGAACATGATATTTGCCGGTTTGATGTCGCGGTGAACCACACCCATTTTATGTGCTGCATCCAGTCCTGAACCGATCTTGGCCAGGTAGTCGAGTGCCGTATCGGGGGTTATGGGCAATTCCATCCGCATTTTAAGGTCGCCCCCTTCAATATATTCCATGGAAATATATAAAGCGTCATTGGCGATGCCAATATCAAAGATGGTAATGATATTAGGATGGTTAAGTGTTGCGACGATGCGACCTTCCGAAAGAAACCTCTCGATGAGTGTTTCGTTGGCGGTAGGGCCATTGATATCCAGTATCTTGAGTACCACGGACCTGTTTAATGATTCCTGCAAGGCGAGATAGACTGTCGCCATGCCGCCCTGACCAACCTGTTGCTGTATTTTGTAACCGGGAATTTCCATGCGCTGGATTATAAGCTATTACGGCTTGAAAGTTTTAAACACAAGGGGTTTATGATGCATCGCATTTTTTCAGTATTTTCGCCAGTTGTGCCGTCAGTTGCCAAGCTTACCAATTAAGAGATATTTACCAAAGTAAATCCTTCACATTAATCAGCATTAAAATATTTTTTCTGGCTGCAGAGATAGAATATAGTGCCTGCTTGTCCGGACAGAATGCTCATGCGAAAAACCAGAATATTTGTTGATCAGCCATTACAGGAAGCTAAGCTACTTATGTTGGCTGATGAGGCTGCACATCATGTTGCCCGTGTATTACGCTTACGTCCCGGGCACCCATTAATATTATTTGATGGTCGTGGTGGAGAATATGAGGCAGAGATATCCACAGTAGATAAACGAAGTGTCGAGGTGCAGATAAAACAGTATCGAGAGACAGACAAGGGATCGCCATTGCACATCACCCTGGCACAGGGGATATCTCGCGGTCAGAAAATGGACTTTAGTTTACAGAAGGCCGTTGAACTGGGTGTTCAGCGGATCATTCCAGTGATGACCGAACATGGGAATGTCCATCTTGATGAGCAGCGGCAACAGAAAAAAATTGAGCATTGGCATGGGGTAATCATTGGTGCCTGTGAACAGTCTGGACGCAACAAGATACCAGAACTCGTTTCACCATTAGCATTTGATGACTGGCTGGCCCTGGACAGTGGACTGACAAAATTAATATTGCACCCTGAATCCGGAACCAGCCTGGCAAAATTGTCCAGGCCAGCAGGGGGGCTCACGCTGCTGATAGGTCCTGAAGGTGGTTTTTCAGACGGTGAAATTCAAAGGGCCTGTGCAGCGGGCTATCAGGTCATCAACCTTGGTCCAAGAATCTTAAGGACCGAAACAGCCGCATTGGCGGCCATCAGTGCCTGTCAGATGTTGTGGGGTGATTTTTCATGAAGTTAAAACAGGTGCGCTAATTCATGATACAAATTAATTAAGGCCACTAATATACAAAAAACCGGCTATGATTCACCTATAACTGTTACTAATAAATTAATTAAAGAAAAACTATGGCTACCAACCCTGTCCCTCATCTGACTACGGCACTGACTGGTCCATTACACCAGGTTGAACGGCACCTGGTGGATCACCAGGCAGACATCGAGTCATGGTTTCGAAGCCAGTGGCGAATAACACCAGCACCTTTTTACGCCTCTGTTGATCTGCGTCATGCCGGATATAAACTGGCACCGGTAGATACGAATCTTTTTCCCGCAGGCTTTAATAATCTTAACCCGGCATTTGAAGCACTGTGCATACAGGCAGTCCAGTTAGCCGTTGAGCGTTTACCGCATCAGGTAGACAGGATTTTGATCGTTCCTGAAAATCATACCCGTAATCTTTTTTATCTGGAAAATCTGGCTACCTTGCAGGAAATCATAGCCAAGGCCGGGTTTGAGGTGAAGCTGGGTTCGGTAATGGAGGATATGTCGGAACCGATGACCATTGAACTGGAATCAGGTAAGTCAGTATTTCTGCAACCATTACAAAGAAGTGAAGACCAGGTATCCGTTGGTGACTTCATTCCGGAATTGATTGTCCTGAATAACGACCTTTCCTCAGGGCGACCCGCGATCCTTGAATCTCTGCAGCAGACAGTAACACCAGGGCTTGGCCTGGGGTGGTCTAATCGTTTGAAGTCCGTTCATTTCAGACATTACCAGGAAATAGCCGCTGAACTTGGCAAGCACATTGGTATTGATCCCTGGTTTATTGATCCCCTGTTCAGAAATTGTGGCGAGATCGATTTCATGCAGCGTGAAGGTGGTTCCTGTCTGGAAAAAAATGTCGATGCCCTGTTGAAAGAGATACAGAAGAAATATGATGAATACGATATTAAGTGTCGGCCTTATGTCATCGTAAAAGCAGATAGCGGAACATATGGCATGGGCATCATGACCGTCAACAGTGTTGATGATATTGGCGAATTAAATCGCAAACAGCGTACCCGTATGTCAACCATCAAGGAAGGTCAGAAAGTCACCAAAGTAATCATCCAGGAAGGTGTCTATACACACGAAACCTGGGGAGAAGAAGAAACCGTTGCCGAACCTGTTGTCTACATGATTGATCATAATGTTGTCGGTGGGTTTTACCGGGTTCATGATGCCCGTGCTGCAAACGAGAACCTGAATGCACCAGGCATGCGTTTTGAACCCCTGGCATTCGATGATTGTTGTATTTCCCCTGAAAAAGAACTGGATGCCGATGCCCATCCAAATCGTTTTTATGCCTATGGTGTGATCGCGAGACTGGCATTATTAGCAGCGGCGAGAGAGTCTGAGGCCCTATAAACAAGTAGTTTGCTTTGTCAGTTACAGATTTTTCAGTATTTTCCTGACATGACTGGCATGGCGTCTGCTTACGGGTAGTCGTGTTTCTATTCCTTGTATCCTGATGGTGAGATTACCTTCATCATCTTTTTCCAGTCCCAGAATATGTTCGAGTGCTACCAATGTATTGCGGTGGATACGGATGAACTGTGAGGCAAATTCCAGCTCAAGGGATTTGAGGGAATCATCAAGTAACAATTCCCCTTCTGACCATACCGCTGTGACATATTTTTGATCTGCTTTCAGGTAGTAAATCTTTTCTATGGGAACGATTTGCAGGTTTCCCTGAACCGTCGTGCTCAGATGGGAACGGCTGCTATTTGCATCAGGATCGTCTCTTAATTCGTTAATGTTGACCCGGCTCAGGGCCCTGGCCCTGTTAAGTGCCTGTTGCAAACGTTGTTTGCGAATTGGTTTCATCAAGTAATCGACTGCGTGTGTATCGAAGGCGTCCAGGGCGTAGCCTTGATAGGCGGTAGTGAAAATAATTGCCGGAGGTGCTTCCAGCCCGGCAAGATGATGTGCAACTTCGAGACCGTCCATGACCGGCATACGAATATCCAGCAGTATGAGTTCCGGGGACTCCCTGTTGATCACTTGCAGTGCTGTAACGCCATTTTCAGCCTGCAGTATTGAATAATCAGTATTCAATTCAGAAAGCAGGCTGACTAGCCGCTCTCTGGCCAGCATTTCATCATCAACGATCAATATTTTCATAGGGATAAGGCACGATGATTTTTGTGATGTAACGATTGTTCTCCGCCTGTGTCAGCATTTGCCCCTTGTCTCCATAAAGCGCAGACAAACGTTGCCGAATATTGTCCTGGGCCATCTGGTTACCTTTATGATGATCAGCACTTTTCCCTGCAGGCAGTGGATTATCAATCGTGATGCTTATTTCATTTGCGGATGTCTCACCACGAATATGAATCACGCCGCCTTCAGGCAAGGGCTCGATGCCATGATATATTGCATTTTCAAGTATAGGCTGAAGTGTCAGGGCGGGGAGTTGCGCATGCTCAGGCAAATCATCCGTTTCCCAGACTGTTTTCAATCTGTCACCAAAGCGGTGAGACTCAATACGCAGGTAGCGTTTACACAAGGAGATTTCTTCGGCCACGGTAGACAGTCGTTTGGCTTCCTGCAGACTGACGCGGAATAAATCAGCCAGGTCTTCGGTGGCCTCCTCGGCCAGTTTCGGATCCTTGCGTGTCAGGCTGGCAATAGTATTCATACAGTTAAACAGGAAGTGTGGTCGTATACGGGATTGTAATGCCTGTACTCGTGCATCGGCCTCTGATTCGATATTTTTTCGCCATTGATGCTGTACATAAAAATAGCGTAATGAAAGCGCACTAACAATGGCACTGATACCCATGCATTCGAGGAAGAAGGGACCGTGCCCGACAACCCTGTCTGCCAGTGCGGGTCTGACATAGAATAACCACCAGGCGAGTTCGGTGATGACAGAAGCTATCAGCAGGGTCAGGCTATAACTCAGGCTGGCTGCCCAAAAATCTGACAGGCGATTCAGGTAATTTCTGCTCAGACATAGTGCGGCTGTGCAAGACAGGACAATCCACTGAATAAAAAGTGAATATAGCGCCAGATCTGCAATGCGTTCCTGGGCTGATGTTGGAGGTGTTAGCGTCAGGATAATGGCAAGTAATTCACCCAGGAGAATTACATTGAAGACCATACGGACACTGCAAAAATCCGGTAAAAAAGAATGTCTTTGCTGTTGGTTCATTGTCATAAAATAATGAATTTTCAAAGGTAGCTTACGTTATACTGTCGGAAATTATCATACATAGAAACAAGAACTTCGATTGTACGTAAAAAATGACAAATAAAACCGATAAACCCAAACAGAATAAGCCCTGGGGTGGACGTTTTTCCACCTCCACCGATGATTTTGTTGAACAGTTCACACAATCTGTTTCTTACGACCAGCGGCTTTACCACTATGACATCATGGGCTCAGTGGCTCATGTCAGTATGCTAGCCAGGGTCGGTGTACTCTCACGGCAGGAATCTGAACAAATAATCGAAGGCCTGCAATCAATAGAGGAAGATATCGCCAAAGGTGGTTTTGAGTGGGCGTACACATTGGAAGATGTGCACATGAATATTGAAACAGCGCTGGTCGAACGCGTTGGTGATGTTGGAAAAAAACTGCATACCGGACGCTCACGAAATGATCAGATCGCCACAGATATTCGTCTCTATTTGCGTGATGAAGTGGCTGACATTCAGGGCTTGCTGGCCGATGTTATGACCGCCTTACTGGATCTGGCCGAACGCGAGGCTGAAACAATCATGCCTGGCTTTACACATATGCAAACGGCACAACCGGTGACATTTGGTCACCACATGATGGCCTGGTTTGAAATGCTGTATCGCGATTGTCAGCGTCTGGCGGATTGTCATGTGCGTATCAATGTTATGCCACTGGGTTCTGCTGCACTGGCAGGCACCAGCTACCCGATTGATCGGCAGTACACCGCTGAATTATTAAATTTTCCAGCGCTGACAAATAATTCCCTGGATGCCGTCAGTGATCGGGATTTTGCCATCGAGTTCAGTAGTTGTTCCGCTTTGATCATGATGCATTTGTCTCGTTTCTCGGAAGAACTGGTGTTATGGATGTCACAACAATTTGGTTTTATAGATTTAGGTGATGCCTGGTGTACGGGATCTTCCATCATGCCGCAGAAAAAAAATCCGGATATTCCCGAACTGGTTCGCGGCAAAACCGCACGGGTGTATGGACATTTGATGGGCTTGTTGACCTTGATGAAATCCCAACCATTGGCCTATAACCGGGACAACCAGGAAGACAAGGAATCCCTGTTTGATGTGATAGATACCGTCAAAGGTTGTTTACAGGCTTACGCAGGGCTGGTGCCTGAAATAGTGGTGAACAGGGATCGCATGCGTGAGGCAGCCATGCAAGGTTTTACCACGGCGACTGATCTGGCAGATTACCTGGTACGTAAAGATATTGCTTTCCGCGATGCACATGCGGTGGTGGGACAGTCGGTGCAGTATGCAATTGCAGCAGGCAAGGATTTATCTGAATTAACGCTGGATGAATTAAAGCAATTCAGCGAAGTCATAGAAGATGATGTCTTTGATTTTCTGAACCTGGAAGGATCAGTTGCGTCACGTGCTCATCAGGGTGGCACTGCTCCGGATCAGGTTTACAAGGCCATACATACTGGACGCGAACGTCTTGCTCAAGTTCGTTTACAAGAGGATTAGTAGTAATGGGTAAATTGATCAAGCTTTTACTAGGCACAACAATCCTGATTGGATTGATTATTGGTGTGGTTGTTCTTGCTGCTGTTATGTATTTCGATCCGAATGATCATAAGGACCGAATCATTGCCAAGGTCGAAGAAGAAACCGGACGCCAATTAAAATTGGAAGGCGACATTAGCCTTAGCTATTACCCATGGTTGGGACTTGAAATTAGTGGCGTGACCCTGGGAAATGCAGAAGGTTTTGGTGATGCGCCATTTATACATGCCGATGTGGTGGCCCTACGCATTAAAACAATGCCCTTATTCAAAAAACAGTATGAGCTGGATACCTTGAAACTGCATGGTCTTGAAATCAATCTGGCAAAGAACAAGGAAGGGGTGAGCAACTGGGACGATCTTGTAGACGAGGAAAAGGATGATTCGAAAAAACAGGAGCCGATAAAACTGGCCGCAGTGATATTAGGTGGTGTTGACATAAAAGATACTCGATTTACCTGGGATGATCAGAGCACAGATCAAAAATTCACGATCAGTAAGATGAATATGTCCACCGGGGAGCTGATCTTTGGTGAGCCTATCGATATCAAAATGGATTTAAAAGCAGAGTCAAACCAACCTGCGATTAAAGCGGACATGAAGATGCAGGGAACAGCATCCTATGACCTTGATGCAGAAACTTATGCCTTCGATCCGATAGCGGTAACGGCAAAACTGACAGGAAAAAATATTCCCGGCGGAAAGACCGAGATTAAATTTAATACCGGCGTTGCATTTAACCTGAAACAGGATACCGCATCGATTAATGATCTGACGCTTAGTGGGCTTGGGGCACTGGTCAAAGCACAATTAAATGCCAGTAATATCAAATCAGGTAAGCCAACAACGGAAGGGCAGCTCTCGGTATCTGGAGATGATTTGGCTCGCCTGTTCAAGGTCGCCGGGATCGAACCGCTGGCAAGTCAGTTGTCGAAACTAAAAGATCGATCATTCGATCTACAGGCTGGCCTGAATGCTGATATGGCAAAAGGCAATGTTGCCATTTCTGATCTGAAGGCAAACCTGATCGGTGCTTCAATATCGGGACAGGTAGAGGCCAGTAATATTGAATCTGACACACCGGCTATCAAGGGAAAATTAAAGGCATCAGGGCCCGACCTGCCTACCTTGCTTCAGGTTGCTGGTCAGTTTCAAGGTGGTAAAGATCCGCAACTTAAAGTACTCGGTGAGAAATTATCCAAAGCCTCTAATAAAAATTTCGAGGTTAATACTGAATTTGATGCTGACCTGGCATCTGGCAATATCAATGTGCCTGCCTTGTCGCTTAAGACGCTTGGGATATCAGTCGATGGACATTTACAGGCGAATGATATCAACAGTAATAAAGGCAACATTGACGGCAAGTT
>JAIVVP010000046.1:0-9169 GCA_049189775.1 Gemmatimonadota bacterium
TGACACCCATTTCACTCCAGCCAACACCAGGCCGACAAATATAGCTGCAATTCCAACTGTTTTTGGAAGGTAACGGGACTCCTTGAGTAGCGCCATACCGAATATAGCACCGAGTGGGATACTGAGCTGGCGAAATGCGGCCACATAACTGATGTTGGACACATAGTTCATGGCAACCAGGACAATCCCGTATGTAAAATAGATCCCGATGCCGGTAAGGGCTGCCGAGCCTTTATAG
This sequence comes from Gemmatimonadota bacterium, assembly GCA_049189775.1. Taxonomy (GTDB): domain Bacteria; phylum Pseudomonadota; class Gammaproteobacteria; order Eutrophobiales; family Eutrophobiaceae; genus SMWN01. The sequence continues at coordinate 239 of JAIVVP010000046.1, forward strand.
GATTTTAGAACTGTTGATATGCCTTGTCGTTCTTTCCGGTTTACGACCACGAACAGAGCCTGCCAGATCGAACTGCTGATCCTGCGCGGCATCCTGCAAAACAAGGAAAGTATTGCGGGTGCGGCAAAAAGGCAGCTTAAAGCGGTGCCAATTACTGTGTGCTTTATTGAAGATTTAGTCATCATTGCTGTTCCTGTATGCCAATGCCAGACCCCGTTCGCCACGTTCTGCCAGTAACATATATTGCTCAACAATCATTTCACGATAGTGATCTGTAAAAGGTACTTTCTTACCATCAACATGAATTCGATCACACATATTCATCACGACTTCTGGCGCCCCTTTCAAATACGCGTGATAATGATCATTGTTAGGTGATTCATGGACCGTGATCATATATTTGTCATCAGAAGTAAACGTTTTCTCCTTGAAACGTTTGGTGTGGACAATGTCCTTGATAGATTTTATTTTATTCCCGTATGCAAGCAGGGCTATTTCAGTTGAATCACCGCTATACTTTAATTGACTATCGAGATGTGCGTTATTGCAGAGTGTCATGATTCGGCGTGCAATATGTAACTCAGGTTCTTCTGATATATCCGGATCAGTTATATCGTGATGATGGCGATTTATAATCAATGTGTTCACACTGATCTTGTTCTGCGTAAGCGTGCCAGTCTTGTCAGTACAAATAACGGTAGTGCTTCCCAATGTTTCAACACTTTCAAGATTTTTTATAAGCGCATTTTTACGCGCCATTCGCTTGCTTGCCATTGTCAATGCCAGAGTAACCGTAGGTAACAGGCCTTCTGGTACATTGGCAACAATAATACCTATGGCAAAGATCAGGCTGCTGATTTCTCCCTTACCAATGGCAACACTGACTATATAGAATGTGACCCCAAGAAATATGGCGATGCCGCTTATTATCTTGATGAAATATTTAAGCTCCTTGCCTATAGGCGATTCTACTTTCTTTGTTTGTTTGGTTAATTCAACAATTTTTCCAATCTGGGTTTCCATGCCCGTGGCACACACAATAGCCTTGCCATTTCCACTTTGTACCAGGGTGCCGGAAAAAACCATGTTTTTGCTATGATGAATATTCTCATTGTCGGCATCAACTTGTAACTCTACTGGTTCACTTTCCCCAGTGAGGCTACTCATATCAACTTTTAACTGGTTCTCACGTAGCAACCTTCCGTCTGCAGAAATTTTATCTCCTTCATAAAGCAGCATAATGTCACCGGGAACAACCTGTTTGGCATTAATCTGGTTAACTTCACCATCACGTTCTATAGTGACCATGGTAGGCAACATCTTTTGAAAGCTTTCCATGATCTTTTCACTTTGATATTCCTGCATATAAGTGAAAGCGGCATTCAGGAGTACAACAGCATAAAGTGCACAGCCAATATAGAAATTACCCTGCCCCGGATCCAGGTAATCTGCAAAGAATGCCAATCCACCACCAACCATAAGTAGCAATGCAAAGAAATTCTTGAACTGTAAAAGAAATTTTATATATTCAGGAATTTGTCGACGTACACGTAATTCATTAAGACCAGTTTCTTTAAGACGCCTGTCTGCTTCACTGTTGGATAGTCCTTTAAAACCACTTTTTAACTGACTGTATAATTGTTGCAGAGGGATCTGGTGCTGATTATTCATACAGAGGCAATACTCGGTTTCGCTTTAAGTATAATGGCAGGTAACAACAGCAGGTTCCCAATCAAGGCAACTAACATGGCGGTTCCAACTAATAAGCCAAAATAAATAGTTGGTATAAAATTTGACAGGCCAAGAATTGCGAAACCAAAAACAATGGCTACCGAAGTGTAGAACATCGCTTTACCTATTCCTCCGTGGCATCTTTTAATGGCAGACGGGTAGTTCCTGTCTGTCAGATATTCGTGTTTTAGTCGATGTATATAGTGAATCGTGTCATCGACTGAAATACCTATGGTTATCGATGCAATGGTAATCGTCATCATATCAAGGGGGACACTCAGCCATCCCATAATGCCGAGGATTAATACCGCAGAAAATATGTTTGGAATAATCCCGATCACAGCCAGTATGAAACTACGGAACAGAAAGACAAAGGTTATGAATATTGCCAAAAACACTGCCCCGAATGTCAGGATTTGTGAACGAAATAAACTTTGCAACATATTGTTGTAAAGAACCAGCATACCGGTCAGGTGAACCTGACTATCTTCGAAATGCATTTCATTAACAAGAAATTCCCTGATCCCAGCTAGCAGTTGTTTTCGATTTAAGGAAGGATCAGATTCTATGACACGTACGCTAAACCTGGTCTGGTTTGAATCTTGAGATAAATACGGATCGATCAGGTCATTCGCAATATCATCAGGAACGCGTTTGCGAAGCAAGGCCAGTTCAAATTCATCCAGTGGCTCACCATTCAGTCGTTCGATAATTTTTATAGCGGTTGCTATAGATAACACCTTTCCTGTGATGGAATAAGACTCAAGATGTTCGTGAACGGATTGTATTTTTTCCATCATCTCTGGATTCAACCAGTAATTGGGTTTCACTGGTTCATCTAATGGATCTAAAAATAGATTATCAAACTCACTGGTCTCTTCGGACAACTCACGTTCCATCTGGTAGAAGTCCTGATCTGGATCGATAATAACGTCAAGCGGTGTCGTACCTCCCAGTTTTTGATCGATCACTATCATGCCCTGATATATTTCAGTCGATGATTTGAAATTATCAATAAATCGATTTTCAACTTTAAGTCGAGGAATTCCGATACCCACAACAATCATCAACAAAGCACTTATGAAAATAATCGTCCACGGGGTAGCGCGTACAAGTTGAGCGACCCATAAAGTGAACCTGCGGGTAAAGTCCTGTGATGGCGGTACAGCTGCTGCAGGTAGTAAAACAATACTGGCAGGAAAAATCAGAAAACTGACAAGGAACGCCACGCCTAGCCCTATTACCATTATCCAGCCAAAATCAATAACCGGGCCTATCTTGCTGACGATTAATGATGCAAATGCCACAGCGGTAGTTAATATTGTGTAAAAACAGGGTCTGACCATTGATGCAACGGTATCGCGAATAAGCATGGACTGTGATTTTTTCGGGGAGGCAATCTGCAGATCCCGAAACCTGACAATTAAATGGATGGTCAATGATAAAGTCAGTATTAGCAGGATGGATAAAAAATTAGACGAAATGACCGTGATACCCCAGTCAGAAAAACCCAGGAACCCAATCATAAGTATCGCGGTAGTTACACAACAAAGTAACGGTATTAATACCCAGCGTGGCTTACGAAAAAAAAGCATTAGAATAAATACCAGAAAAGTAATCACACCAACTCCGAAGACAAGAAGATCGTGACGAATAAAGCGAATCATATCGACGGTTATCATGGGTATCCCGCCTAGAAACAGTTTTGCGTGTTGGCGTTCTGAATTCATTATTCTACGAACGGTTTCGATATCCTTCTCTCGTTGTTTCAAGGCTTCTCTATTGTGATCCTTAATCTGCTGTAAAATATTTTCAAGTTCTTCTGCCTCTTCATGGTTAAGATCGTGTTGACTGGATTGCGCCCGTAATTTGTTACGATGTTTTACCAGGTCGAAATATTTTTCATCAGGATAAAAAATAACCTGTATTGCGGTCGTTTTGGCATCACTACTCACAATCAGGTCACGGTAAAAGGGATTTGTTAGAAATTCCTTGCGGGCCAACGCCATGTCCATATCTGATGATTCAATGGTCTTCAGATTATTTCCCAATTCGGATAGTTTTACGTCAAGGTTGTAAATGATGGGAACATCAAGAATAGACACAACAGACTCGACAGAATCTATCTTCAGTAATTGGTCGCGAAGTGATTCTATGCCCTTGAGTGATTCTTTCGAAAGAAGGTCATTATCAGGTGTGTAGGTAATGATAAGAAATTCGTCTGTGCCATACTGTTCACGAGTTTGGCGATAATATTCAAGGCTATTGTCATTCTCCAGAACCAGTGATTCAGCAGATGCATCAAGCTCAAAATCAAGTGCACAATAAGCCGCCAGCAGAACAAGGACAGCGACAAGAATAAGTACCGCCCACGATTGCTTGAATACAAGATGATTGTAAAAGGCAGTTAAACGCATCATCCGTGTGTGCGGAGTTACAGAAAATCTAATACAGTATCTATAACCATACTTTGTGAATCATATTTAATGCTCTGGTCGTTACACTCCTGAAAGCTATCAAGGAAGAGCTGAAGTCCTTGTTTATTAATCTCGCTTTGAAAGGTGCCATGATAACTCTTCAGTAAACTAATACCTTCCACAACAAGATCGATCACCTTCCAGCCATTTTCGCCAGAACGTACAGGATATTCTATGAAAAATGGTTCTTCACCAGGCTTGGTGATAGTTTGTTTAACAATAAGCACACCCTCTTCTTCTGCGGGTTCCGTGGGTTGATATGCGATTATCTTGTCATCATAACCAAGAAATATATCCGCGTACCTCCTGACCAGAAGATTCTTGAACCCGTGAATAAAACAGATTTTTTTGGATTCACTAATTTCATGCCAGTGCTTACCTAACACCAGATGCGACATCGTGGCAAAGTCAAAATGAGGAACTATCAGTTCCTCAACGATCACCTGGATATATTTTGGATTTGATTCAAGCTTATCTCGATCCGTGTGCAGTCTATCCAGTACCTCCTGCGTGGATTCCCGAACGGTCTCCTCGGCTGTCATCGTCAGTGCGTTTACCTGATGTGCCGACAGTAGCAGGCTGGACAGAATTAAGAATAGTCTTGTGATAGAGATCATACAAATTTCATCCAGTGTTTTTTTTCCAAACAACGGATAGTCTGCTCTAATCCTGAGCTGGCATTAACTCTGGTCTGTCTGGCCCTATGACACCGTCGTGACGGGCTTTCAGGTAGCCATAAATATTAAGTACATGCGCCTTGACCAATGGATTGCTCTTCCATTGCGGCATCCTCTCCAACTCTCCACTATCACGTTGTGCATCTTTCTGAACTTCAGCCATGATAGCGTTAGTCATATCGGTCCTGTCACCAACCGGCATTGAATATCGGTGAAAAACCTTGGTCCTGAATTCGACAGGACTTAATTTTTCTATGCTCTTGGTCAGGTCTGGTGCCAGTTCACTGCCAACTCCACCTACCCCGTGACAACTTACACAGGTATTATGAAACAGACTCCAGCCAATAAACGTTGAGGCATCGACCTTGCCATCTTCAATCCAGTAGTATTCTGTAATAACACTGGAACTGGATTCTTCACCTGCCATGGGTGAATTGATAAATCCAACAGATAATAGTATTACCAGACCCAGTTTAACCAGGCTAACTGAACATAATTTGCTTCTCATGATATCCATCCTCTATTGAAAATATCGTAGTGTGAATCTTGCGTGTAATTATACTCGTAATAGTAAGGGCGCGTTTGACCTAGATCAAGTCTAAGAATGTTACAAAAATACCTGGGGTATCATTTTAGTTCTGACCCGTAGAGCACCTGAAATACTGTCTGCTTAATATTGAAAGCTGATGATTAGACAGAAATAATGATTAAAATATCCTTGTCTCAAATTAATTAAGACAATTACCATTTTAATTACCCGTGACTAATGGGTCGTTTATACATAAAATCGGTGAATATAGTGTACTTGGCTGAAATAGTTTTGAAAAAAGCAGATATCACAAACAGAAAACCTGTCGCAATTGGTGTTAAAAAAGGCAAGAACTACATGTGCTGTACCTGTGGTAAAAGCAAGATTCAACCATTCTGTGATGGTTCACACGAAGGTAGCGGATGTAAACCGTTCAAATACACGGCAACTGAAGATACAACGGAATGGTTCTGCTCAAGTAGTGAAACATGCGATAAATCATGCCCCATGATGAACACGGTAAATTCGGATCTGAAAATCCAAACGTAATTCTGGATAGCTACCGGCCAGTTATTTTTTGATATCAACTACCAAATAAATAAGTTGCGGCTTGATAAAAAGCGAAGCTGGTCAGCCAGGCAAGCAATAATGGCCATGCGACTGCTATGGCAGTAAAAGCCCAGCTTTTTGATTCCTGTTTTAAAACAGCGACTGTTGACAGGCAAGGCGTATAAATTAAAACAAATAGCATGAAGCTGTAGGCTTGTATCCATGTGGTTGTATTTGCGACAACACCAGCCAGATTCTCTGGATCAACTGCATAAATCACAGCCATAGCACCCAGTACAATTTCTTTTGCAACAAATCCAAAAATCAATACAACTGTCATCAGTTTGTCCATGCCCAGTGGTTCAAATACCGGTGCAAAGACATCAGCTATCCTTCCGGCCAAGGTTTCGCTACTGGCAGGTACTGCATCAAATGGATAGTGTGTCAGGAACCAGACAAGAACCACGCCCAAAAGAATATAACCACTGGCTTCCCTGATGAAATACCATGTTTCTCTCCAGCCATGTAACAACATTTGTTGCCACGTAGGAAAACGATAAGGCGGTAACTCTAACAACAGCGGTTCACTATTAGGCAATCTGTTCCTGTAGATTGCTGCAGTCAGAAAGGCAGCACCAAAGCTTGCGAGATATAAAGTAAATAAAACAAATGGCGCGGCTTGTGGACTGAAAATGGCAGTGGTAAGAAACACAAATACCTGTAGGCGTGCAGAACATAATGAAAAAGGAATGATCATCATGGTTAATAGACGCAGTCCTCGCGAACGCATCACCCGTGTGCCCATTAAAGCAGGCACATTGCAGCCAAAGCCCATCAATTGCATCACAAAAGAACGACCATCCAGTCCGAGTTTTGACATAAAGGCATCCATGAGAAAGGCGGCTCGCGCCAGATATCCAGAGTCTTCCACAACTGCCATGCATAAAAAGAACATGACAATAATCGGCAAGAAAGATAGAACCGTTCCTACCCCATTATAAATACCTTCAATCAGAAAACTTTGAACTACAGGATGAAAGCTATCTATCACGGGAGTAAGCTGGGATTTCTGTATGACATTCAATAACCAGGCGATGCCATCCTGCAGCGGGGTGCCGATGGTGTAGACGACCTCAAACATTAACAGGATGGCCAGGAAGAATAACGGCAAACCAAACCACGGATGCAATAAAACCTTATCCAGTTTATCGGTTAATCCACTCGATAACTGAATCGGCACACTGACACATTTTGTCATCAAGTTATCGAGCCTGGCTTCAAGTTTGACATCGACAAGCAAAGTTTTCGTTTCTTTGACAGGAGAACCTTTTCCCCTGGTCAACGATTCTCTGATTAATTCCCTGGCCTGTTTTATCCCCTGATTATATTTAGCACTCATCAATGTCACCGGGATGCCCAGTTCTGAAGTCAACCTGTCCGTGTCTATTTTGATTCCATGCTGCTGCGCTTCATCATGCATATTAAGTAACAGCACCATGGGCAGATTTAATTCCTGTAGCTGTAGTACAAGTGCTAACTGTCTGTCCATCTGTGATGCGTTGCCTATCACTACCATTAGATCCAGATCTGTATTTTCAATAAAGTGACGAGCGACTTTTTCGTCTTCACTAAAACCATGTAAATTGTAGATACCGGGCAGATCGACAATCTCTACCATCTCTGATCCTTCCATGATCTTTGCTGAGAGTAATTCAACGGTGATGCCTGGCCAGTTACCTATCTTGGCACTGGCACCTGTGAGTCGATTAAAAAACGTAGATTTACCCGTGTTGGGCATCCCTATCAAGGCGATACGTTTCACGAATAAATACTCTTCACGGGATAAATAGATAACTGCTGGAGGGAAAGACGGTTTGTCATAATGACAAATGGAAGTTTAGTCTGGATTATTCGGCAAGATTAATTAAATCAGCCTGCTCCGGTCTCATTAATATATCTGTGTGACCCACACGTACTTGCAGAGGGCCACCCATGCAAGCTCGACGGATAACGGCTACTTCCTGACCTATGCGCAGGCCCAAGCCATTGATCCTGGCCATGAGCGCTTCATCTGCAGTCACAGAAACTATTTTTGCTACTTCGCCGGCCTTTAATAGGTTTAATGTCATTGATCACTCTTAATATTAATGAGAATTGTTCTCATTCTCACATAGAACTACAGCAGGGTCAATAGCTGCGGTGCAACAATAATAAATAATGTTACTTAAGAGGCTATGGCTATCTATTTGTTTTTATTATGTTTTTAATATTTTTTAAGGAAATTAAGCATTTAAGCCTAATGGATCAGAAGGATCTACCGTGGTATTAAAGGGCTTACAACGCTCGATATCAGTCAACTGATAGACCTTACCTATCCAGTTATTAATCACAGCCTCGGCACTATCATGCCAGGTATTATCGACCAGAGGTGCGATTAAATCCTCTGGAAAATCCGGAAGATTTTGATTTTTGGCTCGCGCATCGACTATTTTTTCTGAAAATTCTTCAAGTATGGCGCGTGACTGTAATGAAAAGTAATTTTCAGGTATTGGTGGATAATCATCTGTTTCAGCATGAATATATCGCCCTATCTCGCGTTTATATTCTTTCAATAAACTGATCGAATCATATTCTGGATGTCCCTGGAAAAATACAATCCGGAATCCGTCTTCACTAACCGCCAGATGTACACCGGAATCTTCACTCTCAACCAGGATTTTTAGATTGGCCGCTTTGAATTGATCCCTGTGTACTTCATTAAATCTTGAGTGTGGCACATCGAAACGTGTATTGACTCCGGATACCAGAGGATGTTTCTGATCAGTCACTCGATGTGAATACACACCCCATTTTTTTTCGGGCAAAGGATTTCGCTTTTGTTGATAACGGAACTGTAAAACAGCATGCGTTGCCAGGCATGAACATAAGGTTGAAGTTACATTGTCATAAGCCCAATCAACGACCTCAT
>JAIVVP010000047.1:0-9074 GCA_049189775.1 Gemmatimonadota bacterium
ACCAGCAAGTTAAATTTCTGGTCCGTGCCACCCAGCTCCACATCTGCCTCCATGGCCACGGAGTCGTATCCTTGCACCAATGGATACAGGAATTCATGTATCGCGATTGCCTGGCCGCCTTTGTAGCGCTTGGAAAAATCATCTCGTTCCAGCATCCGAGCTACGGTATGTCTGGCTGCCAGCTGCACCATATCTGCTGCACTAAACTTACTCATCCACTCGGAATTAAACATGACCCTGGTTTTTTCCGGATCCAGTATTTTGAAAACCTGCTCTTTGTATGTGTCCGCATTGGCCTTGACGTCTTCCGGGGTTAGCGCAGGACGTGTGGCACTTTTACCACTTGGATCGCCAATCATGCCGGTAAAATCCCCGATCAAAAACATGACTTCGTGGCCCAGGTCCTGAAACTGGCGCAGCTTGTTAATCAGGACCGTATGTCCCAGATGTAGATCCGGTGCTGTTGGATCGAAGCCTGCCTTAATCCTCAGTGGCCTGCCTTCTTCAAGCTTCTTGACCAGTTCGGATTCCAGCAGAATCTCATCTGTGCCACGTTTAATAGAAGCCAGCGCTTCTTCAGTTGATACCATGTCTTGTGCCTGTATTTTATGTATTATGTGGGGCTGCTTCCAATAGCGGGCAAGCTTATCATATGATTTGCCTTCCAGGCAGCCAATATATACAGACAAAATAGCGTTGACGATTCCCTGGCTGCACGCTAGAGTTAGCCAAATTTTTATGAGTAAACACCGTGACTTATAAGTCCTATATAAAGAAAGACTATAAGATGAAAGATGGTCAGATAATCATTCGTCCGCCGTTGATCGCAAAACATCACTTTCCATATTTGTTCATTGCCGTCGCCGTGATTACCGGCATCATTTTCTACGGCGGCAGCAGCTTGAAAACATCTCCCTCTGTGATGATTGCTGAAGAGCATTCTTCAGCGCCTGAGGTAGAAAGCGCACAACATATGATCACAGCCTCTGAAGAAATTGCCGGGCAATTAGATGTTCCTCAGGCTGATTTCTCTATGGCAGAACCTGCTGTGGAAGATATTGCCACGGACGAAAGTGAGACTTTAGCCATAGATGAATTTCCCGAGGTAGAAACAGAAAAACAACCCTATTGGGAATCGGTGAAGGTTCAGTCCGGAGATAATCTCGCACTTATCTTTAAACGTAAAAGGTTATCTCCCCAGATGTTATACAACATCATGGCGCTCGGTGAGGACACCGCCATTCTGAAACACATAAGACCAGGTCAGGAGATTCGTTTCCTGTTTGAAGATGGTGAGTTTGAAGCCCTGCAGTATGACGTTGATTTGACCGACACACTTTATATCAGAAAATTAGGGGACATCTATTCAGCAGACCTGCTGGAAAAAGAACTGGAAGCCAGGGTAAAAACTGCCAGTAGCACAATCAATGATTCTCTGTTCCTCGCCGGAAAAAAATCCGGTCTCTCGGACAACATGATCATGCAAATGATAAATCTCTATGGTTGGGATATCGACTTTGCCATGGAGGTCCGGCAAGGCGATCAATTCCATGTTGTTTATGAAGAACGCTATATAGATGGCGAAAAGGTACAGGATGGCCCGATCCTGGCTGCAGAATTTATCAATCGTGGAAAATCTTTCACCTCTGTCCGCTATACACATGCTGATGGACATTCCGACTATTACGCTGAGAATGGTAATAGTATGCGTAAGGCTTTTCTTAGAACACCAGTCAAGTTTGCTCGAATAAGCTCTCGTTTTAGCCTGGGAAGAAAGCACCCGATCCTTAACCGGATCCGTGCACATAGGGGCGTCGATTATGCGGCATCGACGGGCACGCCAGTCAGGGCATCAGGAGATGGTGTGATAAAACTTGCTGCAAGAAAAGGTGGTTACGGAAGGGCGATCATCATTCAACACGGTGGTCGATACACGACACTCTATGGTCACCTTTCTCGTTATCATCGGGGTATTAAAAGAGGCAAGCATGTTAAACAGGGACAGATCATTGGCTATGTCGGTATGTCAGGCCTGGCCACGGGACCGCATCTACATTATGAGTTTCGAGTTAATGGTGTGCACCGTAATCCATTAACAGTCAAACTGCCAAAGGCCATGCGGATCCCTGATAATTTGATGGATGAATTCAAGTCACAGACAGAACCGTTATTAGCTCAACTGAGTACTGTAATAAACAATGCAACTGTTGCAGTTGATGATGAACAAATGCAATCAGACACCGTCCGACCCCTTGTTGTCCTGAATGTTGCCCTGAATGAAGAAGCACACACAACATCACCAACTAATTAATACTTTGATATAGCCGTGTTCTACATAGGCTTGATGTCAGGTACCAGCATGGATGCAATAGACGCGGCGCTGGTTCGCATCGTTGAACATGATCTGGAGTTGATTCAGTATCAACAAACACCTATTTCAAAAAAGCTGCAACAGACCATAAGGTCTATCAACACCGAGTCCACCCTGAGTGAAATATCAGAGATTGATGTCATTATGGGAAATCTTTTTGCGGAAGCCTCACTACAGGTTATTGAATCCGGGGATCTGGCACCAGAAGATATCCATGCCATTGGCAGTCATGGCCAGACTATTCTGCATTTACCTGATGCCAAATATCCGCGCACTTTACAGATTGGTGATGCAAATATTATTGCCTATCAAACAGGTATTACTACTGTCGCAGATTTCAGGCGCATGGATATTGCCGCAGGTGGAGAAGGTGCGCCACTGGCCCCTGCGTTTCATCAATGGCTGTTCCAGGATGATAAAAGTGAGCGAGTCATCCTGAACATTGGTGGTATGGCCAATATCACCTTGCTTCCTGCCAATGATAAGACTGCTATTACAGGGTTTGATACAGGCCCGGGAAATGCGCTGATGGATGAATGGATACAGCAGCACCTGGATCAGGATTTTGACAGGGATGGTAAATGGGCAAGCTCAGGCCAATGTAACCAGGAACTACTTTCTCTATTACTTGATGAAACCTATTTTAATGCTGCGCCACCGAAGAGTACCGGTAAAGATTTTTTCAAGCTGCAATGGCTTGAGGGAAAATTATCACAGTTAAAAACATCTATTGATGCAAATGATGTACAGGCAACACTACTAGAGTTAAGCGTTAAAACAATCAGTGAAGCGATAAAAAACCATGCGCCTGTGTGTGATGAAATTCTGGTTTGTGGAGGCGGCGTACATAACAAGCTGATGATGCAGCGCCTGAGCGAATTACAATCTGCAACAAAGATTAATTCTACTGAGAAAGCTGGTCTTGATCCTGATGCTGTTGAAGCAGTGGCGTTTGCCTGGCTGGCAAAACGCCGCATGGAAAATCAATTCGGGAATTTGACCTCAGTAACAGGTGCTGATGATCAAGTTATACTTGGTGCGATCTATAATGCCGGCCCGGGAAATTGAACTGTAATCGTTAGACTGAAAAAGATGAACCGCAACCGCAGGTTGTTGTTGCATTAGGATTACGTATAACGAATTGAGCGCCTTCCAGACCTTCAGTGTAATCAATCTCACCACCTACCAGATACTGGAAACTCATCGGATCAATAAGTAATTTTACACCATCCTTCTCAACGACCGTATCACCGTCGGTAATACTTTCATCAAATGTAAAACCATACTGAAAACCGGAACAACCGCCACCACTGACGAAGACTCTCAACATCAGTGCATCATTATCTTCTTCCTCAATCAAGGATTTTACTTTTGCTGCCGCCTCATCAGTGAACAACAATGGATCAGGCATATCCTCATCCTCTGTAACTTCAGCGATAGTAATTTTTTTGGGGGTCTTTTCTTCTTGTCCTGTGTTCATTTCATTTCTGCCTAAATTAATATTTCAATGCTACTTTTTACTCCATGTCCGCCTCTAGCTCACCTAGAGGTTCAACATGTCCTAATGCCAATGGCTCATCATCAGAAGACTGTGTATGCACAAGTTTACCATTGACCTCTGCACCCACTGCCATTTCAATCAAATTATAGTACACATTCCCTGCGACACGTGCCTTTGATGCAAGTTCAACATGCTCACCGCCATGAACATCACCAACGACAACTCCGTTTAACACAATAAACGGGGCTCTTATCTCACCTTCGATGGTGCCACTTTCACTCAGCTGAACCAATGATTTACCATCATTTTCTGCGATGACATTGCCTTTTATTGTGCCTTCAATATGCAATCCACCGGTAAATCTGACATCACCGGACACCTCACTCTGGGAGCCGACCAAGGTATCCATTCGTGTGGTTTTTTTGTTTTTACCCTTACCCAGCATCTAAAAATCTCTCCTCTAAAACTCCATCGCTTTTGTCCAATCGAAAATACGCTCCATTTCCGGGGTCGTTTTCTTGCCTTCCTGACGGGCCCGAACTATTACTCTATGAGCAACAAACCCGTCAGGCAACATGATACTACCCTCAATACGTTCAAAACTACTAAATTTAAAGACCAACGACAATGACTTGGACAGCGTCAATTCCCGAATATCAATGGTCCTGGGGGTATCATCCTGAACACCCTCCAGCAATATTGATAATTTACCTGCCGCCATTTTATCACTTTTTGAGACATGGGTTAATATGAGCTTGAAATAATAACTTCTGGGTTGCGATGTTTCTTCAATACGCAATCCCTGTATGCTAAAGCCCATGGATTCACCTGCCGAAGACATAATCCCCTGGTAAAATTCAAGTTCCTTCCGCAACTTAAAAACTTCATCCTGCTGTTTAATCATCTCTCCCTGAAGCATTACGACCGTTTGCCTCTCTATCTGGGCTGTTCTTTCAAGCATAATAATACGGTCTTCCAGTTTGATGATGGTATTGTTCATTTCCTGGTTTTCTTGCCACAATTCTTTATTCTTTTTAGCTTTGGTTATACTCGATTTAATATATGACCATTGACTCTCATCAAGAACTACCCATGTCGTAGTTGTTATCACTGCACAAGAGATGACAATTACAGCAAAAATACGTAGTGGGCTGTGATGCTTGATTACGAGTTTTCTTGAAAGGCTCACACTTATACTCTGTTATTCAGGAATTTCGTCATTACAAAAACTTTTTCAAGCGGTTTACTTATGGATAAATCGCTGGAAGATTTAGTCCTGACACCTCATCCAGACCAAACATAATGTTCATATTCTGAATCGCCTGGCCTGCGGCCCCTTTCACAAGGTTATCGATGACTGATAAGACAACAAGTTTGTCACTATCCTGTGCCTTGTTATTACCCTGTCCCTGGCTGACTGCGATTCGACACATGTTTGTTCCCCGTACTCCACGGGTATCAGGTTGTGAACCGTTCGGCAGAACCTCCACAAAGGGTTCATTAGCATAGCGCGTGGTATAAATATCTGTGACATCAATATCCGTCTGCTTCAAGTTTGCATAAAGCGTGGCAAATATACCCCTCACCATCGGCACCAGATGCGGCACAAAAGTGATATCCACTGCCTGCCCTGAACAGAGACTCAGCGTCTGACAAATTTCGGGCAAATGCCGGTGACCAGAAACACCGTATGCCTTAAAAGTTTCACTGGCTTCACTAAAGAGACTTGCCATGGCTGCCTTACGCCCGGCACCGCTAACACCCGACTTGGCATCGGCAATCAATGAATTTAAATCAACAACACCTTCTTCCAGCAAAGGTAAAAGCCCAAGTGAAACTGCGGTAGGATAGCATCCGGGATTGGCAACCAGATCAGCTTTTGAGATCTGATGACGATTGATTTCCGGCAAACCATAAACAGCACTTTTTAATAATTCCGGTGCAGCATGCTCAACCCCATACCAATGCTGCCATTGTTCGGCATCCTGTAAACGAAAGTCAGCTGACAGATCAATAATCTTTACATTGGCATTCAATAATTCAGGGATCTTGTACATGGACGTTGCATGTGGCGTGGCAAAAAATACCACGTCGCATTCAGTCAACGCAGGTGAATCATGTTCAGAAAATTTCAGATCCAGATATCCAGACAGGCTTGGGAAAACATCAGTCACGTAATTGTCTTTCTCGGAATTTGAAGTCACTACATGAATATCGACTTGCTCGTGTCCAACCAACAGGCGTAGCAATTCAACACCTGTGTATCCGGTCGCGCCAACAATGCCTGTTTTTAAAATTTTACTACTCACTTTTTACCACCGACCCATTTCAACTATTGTCATAAATATCCCGCAAAAACTGTCAATTGCGCCTAAACTAAAGAAAGCGGCCTTGGCCGCTTTCAAATAAAGTGTTCTACACCGTTACCTATACCGTAATAATAATCCTTATCGAAACAACTGAATAGATCAGATGTTTCACAAATCAGGTTAATATTAGGCGATTTTAGTGTCAAGACAATATTCCAGGCTTGAATATCCCTGAAATGGCTACATATTCGTACAAATTAAGAACAAATGTGCATTTGGCCAGTCGAAACAGACTATAACCCTCTATGTTACGCTAAAATACCTAAACTGAACTCAGGAAACAGCTTATGGATACCGTATCAATCATTGCTTTATCGATGGGGGCCGCATGGGCCAGTGGTATTAATCTGTATGCCACCATATTTATGCTCGGTTATCTGGGCACCACAGGTAATATTGACCTGCCCCCGGATTTGATGGTCGTCACCGATCCCCTGGTAATGACTTCTGCAGGATTGATGTACTGCGTCGAATTCTTTGCCGATAAAACACCAGGGGTCGATACCGCATGGGATACCCTGCACACATTTATCAGAATTCCACTTGGTGCAGTGCTGGCCATGGGTGCCGTCGGAGATGTGACTCCTGCTGTACAGCTGGCTGCATTTATTGTTGGTGGTTCACTAACAGCTGCTACCCACGCGACCAAAACAGGTAGTCGAATCGTGATTAACTCATCACCTGAACCCGTGACCAACTGGACTGCCTCCGTCGGTGAAGATCTTCTGGTCATTACCGGTATATGGGCAGCACTCAATCATCCTGTTGCTTTCCTTGTCGCACTGGTCATATTTATTGCCCTGATGATCTGGCTCTTGCCGAAAATCTGGAGAGGGGTTAAACACATATTTAACAGCATCAGAAACTTCTTCACTGGAGATCTGAAAAAAGAGGTCAATGAAACCGGGAATGAAATTATTAGCCACATTGAAAATTGATTAACAATGAATAAACGATCTCTGATTACAATACCTCTTGTTGTGGGGTTTATAGCCTCTGTTGCCTGGTTATGGCTTTCACCAAGTGGTGTTAGTCAAGCACCTGACATCAAACTTACCATAACCGATGGCAGCATCATTGATTTAAAACAGCTACGTGGCAATCCGGTTCTAGTGACCTTTTGGGCCACCTCCTGTATCGGTTGCGTCCGCGAAATGCCACACCTGATTGCACTCTATGATGAGCTTTCTGAAGACGGCCTGGAAATCATTGGTATCGCCATGCCTTATGATCCGCCGAATCATGTGGTAAAAATGATTTCCGAACGAGAAATCCCCTACCCCATTGCAATCGATATTGAGGGGAATGCAGTTGTTGCCTTTGGTGATGTACTGGTCACTCCGACGTCTTTTCTGATCGCCCCAGATGGTACAATTAGCAAACACACTATTGGTGAAATGGATATGAATGAACTACGTGACTCAATAATCTCAATGTTGCCCAAAGAAAGTACAACCCAAAATACAGTCACCGGCTTAAGTCCAGTCTCTACACCTTCTTCCTGATTAGAACTGACCAGAAATCCACATCATGCTTTGGCTTAAAGCCTTACATTTAATATTTATGGTGACCTGGTTCGCAGGCCTGTTTTATCTTCCACGACTTTTTGTTTATCACGCCATGAGTGATGATCAAACCAGCATTGATCGCTTCAAGATCATGGAACGAAAACTGTTCTTTGGCATCATGACCCCGGGCGCGATCCTGACTATCATCTTTGGCTTTTGGACCCTGTTCGCAAATGGCTGGGAAGCTTACGCGGGAATGCTATGGCTGCATATAAAGCTGGTGTTGATTGCTGTACTTGTTATTTATCACATCTACTGTGGAAAATTACTACTGGATTTTAAACATGACCGTAACGGTCACAGTCATATATTTTATCGCTGGCTAAATGAATTTCCGGTATTGATCCTGGCCGCGATTATTATTCTCGCGGTAGTCAGACCTTTCTAGGGAACCTATATTTCAATCATCTCAAAATCGGCTTTTGTCGCCGCACATTCCGGACATACCCAGTCATCAGGCACATCTTCCCATTTGGTACCGGGTTCAATCCCATCTTCTGGCCAGCCTTTTTCTTCTTCATAAACAAAACCGCAAATTGCACACATGTATTGCTTCATTAAATTGTCCTTAATACTGAATTTATGGATTCGGCATACTATAACAAGGCAGACTCATTTAAAATAACCACCATGAATGAACAATCACAGAATAAACCAGTTGTCCTTGTGCTGGCGGGACATGATCCTTCCGGTGGTGCTGGCATTCAGGCCGACATTGAAACGCTGGCAGCACATGGATGTATTGCGACTTCGGTTATCACCTCGCTAACAGCTCAAAATACACAATCATTTTCTTACCATCTGCCTCAGGCAGCCGAAGATTTTCTCACTCAGGGCAAACTCGTTGTTGAGGATATAAAAATCGATGCCTGTAAAATCGGCGCGATTGGTTCTCAGGAACTGATACGCGCGATTCATGAATTGATCACAGATGAAACTTTTCCGGTAATACTTGATCCTGTTCTGCAATCTACAACAGGCCATGATTTTTCGAATGAAGAGATGTGTTCCTTAATCTCAGAGCTGCTATTACCTTTTACTACAGTCATCACACCCAATCGCGCAGAAGCATTACAATTAACAGGCACGCTGACTCCACAAGCAGCCGCTGAGAAATTTCTAGGGTTGGGTTGTAAGAATATTTTAATCACAGATGCGGAAGCCTCTGAAACACAAATCATTAACCATCTTTATCAAGAAGATGGACAGACTCAGACATTTACCTATGCTCGGTTACCTGGAAGCTTTCATGGCTCAGGCTGCAC
>JAIVVP010000048.1:0-9045 GCA_049189775.1 Gemmatimonadota bacterium
CGATGCGCTGGATGACGATGGTTATTTAAAATTTGATCTCACCGATATCCATTCCTCTTTAAGTAAAGAAATCGATAGTGAAAACACGGAAGCTGAAGAAGCAGAAATTGAGCTGGATGAAATAGAAGCCGTATTGCATATGATCCAGTCTATGGAGCCAACAGGCGTTGCCGCCAGGGATATACAGGAATGCCTGTTGCTACAATTGCGCCAGTGCGATAAAGACACTCCGATGCTGACATTGGCGATAGAACTTGTTACAAAACATCTTGATTTACTTGCCGGCAGAGACTTTAATCAGCTCATGAGGCAGCTCAAACTGGACCAGGAAAAACTACAGGATGTTATTGCCTTAATCCAGTCAATGAATCCGCGTCCAGGCGGACAAATACATGAGGCGCGTACAGAATATATTACCCCTGATGTTTATGTTAAAAAGGTCAAGGGGCGCTGGAGGGTCGAGCTCAATTCAGAATTAATGCCACACTTAAGAGTCAATACCAGCTATGCTAGTATGATACGCAGAGCAGATAACAGTGATGACAATGTGTCCCTGAAATCTCACTTACAAGAAGCCAGGTGGTTCATCAAAAGCCTGCAAAGCAGGAGCGAAACCTTATTACGTGTCGCAACATGTATCGTCGAACGGCAACGTGCCTTCCTTGAATATGGAGAGGAGGCCATGAAACCAATGGTTTTGCATGATGTAGCTGAAGCGCTGGGCATGCACGAATCTACCATTTCACGAGTGACAACACGTAAATATATGCACACGCCACGTGGCATATTCGAACTCAAATATTTTTTCTCAAGCCACTTGAGCACAACTCATGGTGGAGATGCATCTTCTACAGCGATTCGCGCACTGATTAAAAAATTAATCGCTGCTGAAACACCGCTTAAACCTTTAAGTGATAGTAAAATTTCGGCATTATTATCAGAACAGGGGATAAATGTTGCCCGCAGGACAGTGGCAAAATACAGAGAGGCCATGGCAATTCCACCTTCTAATGAAAGAAAACGGCTTGCCTGATATCAAGTTTTCGATATCACAATAATAACGATTACTACAAACCGCAGGAGTTTAATATGCAAATCAACATTACCGGCCATCATGTCGATATAACACCCGCTTTACGCACCTATGTAGAAGAAAAATTTGAACGTCTTGAAAGGCATTTCGATAACATGACAAATGCCCACGTTATCCTTGAGATAGAAAAAGACAGACAAAAGGCAGAGGCCACTATTCACATTAGCAGAGGGCAGGTTTACGCAGATTCAGAAGATGAAAATATGTATGCGGCTATCGATAGTCTGGCCGACAAGCTTGATCGCCAGATCAAGAAACATAAAGAAAAATTAAAAGATCATCATCGCGGTGAAGGGCTTAAAAACCAGGAAGCCGTCTAGCCTTACAGTTGCTGATATCCAAATAGAAAAACTAATTAAAAAATCATGCAAATATCAGAAATACTTTCTTCTGACAGTATCCTTTGTGGTCAATCTTTTTCCAGCAAAAAATCGACGCTGGAAGAATTATCAAAACTCCTGGCTGATACCGACTCTTCTATCAGCTATATAGAGGTCTTCGATTGCCTGGTGGCCAGAGAAAAGCTGGGCAGCACCGGGCTTGGCAAAGGCGTCGCCATCCCGCACGGCAGACTGAAAGGCGGCAAAAAAACCATTGCTGCCTTTATCCAGTTACAACACGGGATTAATTATGACGCCATAGATGAGGCGCCCGTTGATATCCTGTTTGCACTGCTTGTACCTGAAGATTCTACCGACGAACATTTAAAAATCCTGTCTCATCTGGCTGAGTTGTTTAGCAACAGCGAAACGCTTGATCAACTAAGATCGGAAACAAGCATCGATAGAATATACAAAATACTCACAGGGTAATCACTATGCCGGACATGACCAGTCAAATTACAGTAAAAGAACTCTTTGACAGTCACTCTGAAAAATATGGCCTGCAATGGATAGCAGGGCAGCAAGGTGGTACAAACATAATCCTTCCCGAAGAGTCAAAAGATAACCAGACGGCCGCCTCCAAAGGAAAGAAAAGGAAGAAAAACATTTCCGGTGGAAAGACAACCGAAAGTGGCTCGTTGGTTGGCTACCTTAATCTAATCCATCCTCACCAGATCCAGATACTTGGTGGCACCGAACTAAAATACTTTGAAGGCCTGAGAAGCATTTCAAAACAGGATGCCATTCGCCAGTTATTCATGCCAGGTCCAGCATGCATTATTGTTTCCAACAACAAGGCCGTGCCCACCTTTCTGAAGAGAAAATGTAACGAACACAGTGTTCCTCTTTTCAGTTCACCACTGACAAGTAATAAACTTTCTGATTCCCTGCATTACTATCTGAATAATCTGTTCGCCGATGTTTTAACCTTGCACGGTGTGTATATGGAAGTTCACGCCATCGGGGTATTACTAACAGGGCCAAGTGGTGTTGGCAAAAGCGAGCTGGCCCTGGAATTGATCACCCGGGGACATCGCCTGGTCGCTGACGATGCACCTCAATTCTCTCGTATTGCGCCGGACATTGTTAATGGCACATGCCCGGCTGCACTGCAGGATTTTCTTGAGGTGAGGGGCCTTGGCATTATCAATGTTCGCGAATTGTTTGGAGATAGTGCCATCAAGATTAACAAATATCTAAGACTCATCATTCGCCTGGAACCTTTAAGCAAGGAAAGTATTAAACAGATCGATCGACTGGAAGGCAGCTACAGCACACAGAATATTCTGGATCTGGATATACCGGAAATCACCTTGCCAGTCGCACCAGGCAGAAACCTTGCCGTTTTGCTGGAATGTGCCGCAAGAAACCACATGTTACGCATGAGCGGCTATAACGCTTCCGAAGAACTCACGGAAAGACAAAATGCCATGATGATGCAAGAGAAAAAATAGTGTCGAAGAACAGGCAACGGCTGATCGTGATAAGTGGCCTTTCAGGTGCGGGAAAAACTGTTGCCTTGAACACCCTTGAAGACTCAGGTTTTTATTGCATTGATAATCTGCCAATTGGCCTTCTTAATGAGTTTGGACATCAATTAACAGATCTGGAAACTATACCTGCGGAAGAAATTGCCGTCGGTATAGATGCCAGAAATCCTGAACACCTGATCGCTGACTTGCCCAAATCAATAGAGTTGCTTAAACAAAAAAATCTTTCTGTTGAGCTGGTTTATATAGAAGCGAACGATGACATTTTAACAAAAAGGTATAGCGAAACACGGCGCAAACACCCTCTTTCTTCTGAAACCGTTTCCCTGACGGATGCTATCAAAAAAGAGCGCGGAATCATGGAGCGATTTTCTGACAGTGCAGAATTGCGCATTGATACCAGCCTGTTGTCGATGTATGACTTACGCGATCTTGTTCGAGAACAAATCGTCAAACATCCAGCAGAGGCCTTGTCTATGCAGTTTGTTTCCTTCGGCTACAAACATGGCGTTCCCAAGGATGCTGATTTTGTTTTTGATACACGTTGTTTACCAAACCCTTACTGGGAAAAAGATCTTCGCTTATTTACTGGCAAAGACAAGGCCGTGATCGAATTTCTGGAAACCCAGGACCTGGCAAAAGATTTATATATGCAACTAAAGGATTTCGTTTCTTACTGGACGCCACATTTCGAAGCCAGTAATCGAAGTTACCTTTGCTTTGCGATTGGTTGTACAGGTGGACAACATCGGTCTGTCTATCTGGCAGAAAAACTCGCCGATCACTTTCGGCAACAGAACAAACACGTCATCATTAATCACAGGGATATTTAACAGGAAAGAAGTTTTATGAGTGTTGGCATTTTAATTATAAGTCATGATGGGATCGGTCCCGCAATCCTTGGCACTGCCACGTTGATGCTGGATGATTGTCCCTTGCAAACGAAACTGTTAACTACCTCTCGTGATTGCGATCCGGATCAGCTCACTGAAGATGCTATTGAACAGGTAGAGGCATTAGATACTGGAGAAGGAGTTCTGGTATTAACCGATCTATACGGGTCGACACCTTATAATATTGCCCAAAAACTTACCTCGCAACGACATGTACACGTTGTTTCCGGTTTGAATCTTTCCATGCTGATTCGGGTATTTAATTATCCCAAACTCACACTGGAAGAACTTTCAGAAAAGGCAGTTAGTGGCGGCAAGGACGGCATCTCGAAAATAGTGTCAGAAAAATAATTATGGCCAGCAGAACAATCACCATTATCAACAAGCTCGGACTGCATGCTCGTGCGGCGGCTAAATTCGTTCAGACTGCCTCAGGCTTTGGCTGCGAAATAAATCTCAAACATGGCAGCCGTGAAGTCAGCGGCAAAAGCATCATGGGCGTGATGATGCTGGCCGTCGGCAAGGGCACAGAAATTGAAATCATTGCCCATGGCAGTGATGAAAAACAGGCGCTGGATACCCTGGAAAGCCTGGTGCTGGATCGTTTTGGAGAAGACGAATGACGATTGCTTTACATGGCATGGGGGTATCGAGAGGCATTGCCATCGGCAAAGTCCATGTCGTTAAAAGAGATCAGCTTGATATTCGTGAATATAGTATCAAGAGACACCGGCTTGGTGATGAAATAAAACGTTTCGAAAATGCACTGACAAATGCCCGACAACAACTCCGGGCAATTCGTGAACATATTCCTGTCTCTACCAGCGCGGACATTGAGGCCTTCATCGATACACATTTGCTGATGCTTGATGATGTTGCCCTGACCAAAGAACCGATGCGCCTGATAAAGGAGCTCTCCTGTAATGCTGAGTGGGCACTCAAACTTCAGCGAGATGCGTTGGTTGCTGTATTTGATGAAATGGATGATGCCTATTTGCGCACACGCAAGGATGATGTGGATTACGTGGTTAATCGTATTCAGCGCATATTACTAAACCAGACGCCGCTGCAACACGAAAAAACTGATCAGCGATTAACGGGTTATATCGTCATGGCCAATGATTTGACCCCTGCTGATACAGTGTTGATGCAACACCATGGCATCGTCGCCTTTGCCACCGAGTTTGGTGGGCCAACCTCACATACTGCTATCCTGGCTCGCAGTCTCGGCATCCCGGCAATCGTTGGCCTGCAAAATGCCTTACGTTACATCAAGGAAGATGAAGAGATTATTCTTGATGGGGCACGCGGCATTATCCTGGTCGATCCAGAAAGACATGAATTGTCACACTATCAGCGTTTGCAGAAAGAAGAGAAACGCTACTTCAGCAAACTTGGCAAACTAAAAAACAAACCTGCCATCACGCTAGATGAAGTCCCTGTCGCATTACATGCAAACATTGAATTACCAAAAGATTTCGAAACCGTCGTTGAGGTTGGCGCCGAGGGTGTAGGTCTTTATCGTACGGAGTTCCTTTATATGAATCGGGAGACCCCACCCGATGAAGAAGAACATTATGCCACCTACAAAGGCGTTATTGATGTCCTCAAAGGACTGCCTTTAACTATTCGCACACTGGATCTGGGTGCCGACAAACAGGTTGATGGCGGAAGACAAAGTGGTCCGGTCACAACCAATCCCGCACTTGGCCTGCGTGCAATAAGATTATGCCTGAAAGAGCCTGCTTTATTCCGCCCGCAGTTACGCGCCATTATTCGTGCCTCGGTGCATGGGCCAGTCCGGATCCTGATACCTATGCTCTCCAACGTGCATGAAATGCAACAAGTCTTGCAAATGGTCAATGACATTAAGAAGGAGCTTGATGAGCTCGATATCCCTTATGACCATGAACTGCAGATCGGCGGCATGATAGAAGTCCCTGCTGCAGCAGTCTGTGCTGACATCTTTGCCAGGCAACTGGACTTCCTGTCCATTGGCACCAATGATTTGATCCAGTACACCATGGCCATTGACCGCGTAAACGACGAGGTCAACTATTTATATGATCCATTGAACCCGGCTGTACTAAGGTTGATTCACACTACTATCAAGGCCGGCAAAAAAGAAAATATTCCGGTTGCGATGTGTGGGGAAATGGCCGGTGAAACAAAGTACACGCGCCTGTTACTGGGGCTTGGCCTGCGTGAATTCAGTGTGCACCCGGCAAGCTTGCTGGAAGTTAAACAGATCATTATCGACAGCAATATTGGCGAGCTTCAGATGCTGGCAAAAAAGGCATTAAAGGCAAGCAACGGCATAGAAGTCGCTAATATTATGCGTGAAACCATAGCCTGAAAGTAAGAATTTTACCTTAACCATTCCCCCTGAAAAATCTAATAACATCAAGCTAATAAATTAGCTACTTAAGATTCTACTGCCTATTCTTTTTTCTGACTGTTACACTTGGGCCATAACATCAGGGCATTAATCATGAATGATCTGACACAACCAGGCGTAACTCAGGATACCCTTACACAGCTGCACAAGATGCTTGCAAGCAAGTCGCTCGATCACGCCCGTGATTTATTGTCGGAGATGCACCCTTCAGAGGTTGCAGATTTTCTGGAGAGCCTGCCAGGAAAATCTCGTGAAAAAATCTGGAACCTGCTTGAACTGGATAAGGAGGGTGACGTACTTGCCCACCTCCAGGATGCCGTCCGTAGTGAACTCCTCGAGCAAATGCATCCTCATGAAGTTGCAGCGGCAACCAAAGATCTGGAGACAGATGATGTCGCTGATATCATTCAGGATCTACCTGAAGATGTTCAGGACAGTGTGTTGCTGTCCATGGATGAACAAAACAGATTGCGGCTAGCTTCGGTTTTATCATATCCAGAAGATACAGCCGGCGGCTTGATGAATACGGATGTCATTTCGGTACGTGCTGATGTTTCACTGGATGTTGTCACACGTTACCTCCGGCGCATGGAAAATATTCCGGAAAAAACAGATAACCTGATGGTGGTAGACCGAGAAAACCAATATCTGGGTGTACTGCCTGTGATTGATATTCTGGTCGGCGACCCTGAAGAAAGTGTCGGCGAACTAATGATAGAGGAAGCCGGCGTCTCTACCGATCTGTCGGCCAATGAAGTTGCCAAAATATTCGAACAGCGAGACTGGATTTCAGCTGCAGTCATTGACGAACAAGGCATACTGCTTGGTCGCATCACCGTTGATGATGTTGTTGATGTGATTCAGGATGAAGCCGAACAAACCGTCAGGAGCATGGCCGGTCTGGGTGATGATGATATGTTTGCACCAATATTCACCAGCACCAGGCGCCGAGCCGTGTGGCTGGGCATCAACCTGGCCACTGCCTTTCTTGGTGCCTGGGTCATTGGTCGTTTCGAAGACACCATACAACAACTGGTCGCACTTGCCGTACTCATGCCTATTGTTGCCGGCATGGGCGGCGTGGCCGGAAGTCAGACTCTAACGATTGCAATTCGTGGTATTGCACTGGGGCAATTAGTTAAAAGTAATGCCCGGGCCTTGATGTTAAAAGAGATCGCCGTTGGTATGTTAAATGGCCTGATGTGGGCCTGTGTGGTCTCTGTCATTGTTATCTTCTGGTTTGGTGATACTTCTCTCGGATTCATTATTGGCCTGGCCATGATGATCAATCTTATTGTTGCAGCACTTGCGGGAGCGGTGATCCCAATGGGCCTGAAGCGGTATGGTATTGATCCAGCGATAGCCGGGGGGGTTTTGTTGACGACGGTGACTGATGTGGTTGGGTTTATGACTTTTCTTGGATTGGCGTCTATATTTTTGGTTTCTTAGTCGTTCCCGCGAATGCGGGAATCCAATACTGGCTAAACGGGGACAGGCCACCAATTAATAATTATGAATGATCAGGAAATAAAAGCCGGATTAAGAAAGATCTGGGTACGCTATGAGAACATGAAGTTTGCTGTCTTGATTGCAGCGATGCTAGCTATTCTTGGAACTGCATTTCTTCGTGTTATTCCGCTATTGGGTATTGCTAGCGAATTTTTTGCCTTTTTGATGGCTTACTATTTCTGGTTGCGTTATTTTTCAACTCCTTGTCCAAAATGCGGCGACAGGTTCACTGGTCTCTGGGGAAAATCCTTGTTTGGATTTGCACGTCCTACAAAATGCCAGAACTGTGGCCTTCCTGCTGGTGGTTGGTCTCACGAGATAAAGAAGCTCGAGAAAAAACCATAGAAAACCTACCAGCTAAACAACACCCACTCTGAAACGCAAATATCATCGTAGACATTATTAACCTTACAATCCATTTTCCCATCTCCATTTTTGTCTATCAGGTAATAAGGTGGGCCGAATGAGGGGGTGATTTTCACCTTGTACACATTACCATTGACGCTATATTCGGTAATGGTTCCACCGTCTTTGCCGGGTCTGATTTCAATCTCGGGCTCAAGCACTTCACCACTTTCGACTGGATCTGGTAGCTCAGGGGGCTCCGGGACAGCCGCATATTCAATTGTTTCTTCTTCGTAACTCTCGGCAAACACGAAAAAAGGTGCTAACAGTGCGGCTGCCAGGCTTAATTTTAATAGTTGTAGTTTATTCATCCGCCTCTTCCTTTTCCGATAAACCCGTCATGGGCCTTATCAAGTATCTCCAGTGTATCAAAATCAATCTGTAAAACCATACGAATAGCGGGAAAACCAGTAGAAATCTCTCTATAGATCCTGAATGGTTGGGCAGATCTCATTTGATCATTCATAATACAGAAAACTTGAATAATCCTCTTTTCAGGAATTTCCACAGTAAACAATGGACAATAAAAAATTCGTTCTGGTCGACGGTTCATACTACATGTTCCGCGCCTATCATGGCATGCCAGAGTTGAATAACGGCAAAGGCGAGCCGACCGGTGCGATCTTTGGTGTCATCAACATGGTGCGTAAGTTGTTCAATGAATACCAGCCAGATTATCTGGCCGTAGTCTTTGATGCCAAAGGCAAAACCTTTCGTAACGATCTCTATGCAGACTATAAAGCACATCGCCCGCCAATGCCGGATGATCTTGTCTGCCAGATCGCGCCCATCCACGACATCATCCGTGCCCTGGGCCTGCCCTTGTTAATGATTGATAATGTTGAGGCCGATGATGTCATCGGCCCACTTGCCA
>JAIVVP010000049.1:0-8872 GCA_049189775.1 Gemmatimonadota bacterium
GAAACACACTGGTTGCCCCAACTTCTTCGGCAATCCGTGATAAACTTACTGTTTTACTGCCCACCGTTTCCAGCATCCACTGGACGGTGCGACTGACACGCAGCACACCTAGGACCTGCAGGTGTATATGGCCAAATTCCAGTTTGTATTTCAGGATATCTATCGTTGCACGGCGATGCGGTGCCAGGGCAGATAGCCAGGCCATGATCACCCGGTGAATGCGTTTGCGGCCGCTTAATTCATCAAAACCATCCTTTGCCGCCTCTGAAAACATGACTTGATCGGCCCGGTTAAACAATGCCTCTGCCAGATCATCCTTTTGTTGATAATGTCTGCTTATTTCATCAAGACCGATACCCAATTCACTGGCAATATCGTACATGCGAACTGATTCCCAGGAACCTGCTTCTGCCAGTTCCAGTGCCTTGTCGAGAATGTCATCCGTAATCATCGTACTCGCCCCCTAAAATGACTTTGATTATCTTTATTATAGCCATAGCAGACAAAATAAGAGCAGGAAATCATGGGACAGGGCACTTCAAACAGAATTACTGAACCGTATGATTTGCAATAAAAAAGTTCGCTGTTCAAAACCACATATAGCGTTGCGATCTGCTAATCTTGTTCAATATGGAAATTACGATACTCGTAAAAAGTAGTAGTCAGACTGAACCTCGCACGGTACTGGTGAGGCAAGATGATTCGGGCTTGTATATTGCCTGTGATTGTCCGGCTGGTGAAAGGGGCAGGATCTGTAAACATAAAAGGGCAATGGCGTCGGCTGATGACAGAATGCTATATGATGAGGCTCAAAGGGAAAATTTTAAGCAAGTCATGGAGCTGGTTGCTCAGTCTGGCTATCCGGATTTAATGAATGAATTAAAGCAAGCAGAAAACGAGATGGAGTCAGCCAAACAGAATGTATGGGGGATTAAAGAGAAAATTTCCAGCGCAATGAGCGAAGGCTTGAAGTAAATAGCCAAAAAGGTGACAGGGTATCCAGTCGCGGACCAGGCTAATTCAGATTCCTGTATATAAATATTTTTTTCAGGGTTTGCCGTCGGTTTTGAATCAGTGAATTTTGTAGCAATTGTATGACGCTCTCTTCTTCCAGTTTTCCATAGCTCGTGCCCAATAGTGGCATGGCCAATGTCTTGATCCTGTATTTATCACAATGTGCCAGAATGTTTAATATTGCTTCTTCGATCCATGTTTTCTCACCAATGGGTGTGTGTTCGACATCATAAACAATGGCGATAAACCTTATTGGGATAGATTGTTTAACCAGAACATTGCCGACTTTTTCACATGTTTGCTGTTCCATCTTTTTTACCATCGCCGGAAAACTCTCTATCGTATCCAGGATGACGGGTGACTTGCCCAGTATCAGGTTGGTGTCCTGTTCTTCGACAACGGCATCAACATTTAACAGGGCAGGATCAGTTTCTGTGAACTGGATAACGGTGTTGCCAGCGATGTGGACCAGTTGAGTTAGTGTGCTTCCCATAATTTAAAGCATAGCAGTAAAAGTGAAAGATTTAACTGCTTATGTATTTTACAAGATTGCCTTTAAAGCTGAATCCAGCGATTCATATTGAAAGGGAAATTCCTGTTCTATCAATCTTTCAGGCAGTACCTTTTGTCCACCTAACAGGAGCCCTGACATTTCGCCTAAAAGCATTTTTAACACAAAGGCTGGAACTGGAAAGATTGCGGGCCTATGGAGGTTTTTTGCCAGGCAAGCTGAAAATTCTGCATTGGTAACGGGTTTTGGCGCGGTCGCGTTAAAGATTCCTTCGAGCTCTGCAGTGTTGAGCAATGTTTCAATTATTGTGATGAGATCCTCCCTGTGTATCCATGACATCCATTGTTGGCCATTGCCCAATCGACCGCCCAGCCCAAACTTGAAGGGCAGCAGCATACGTTTAACGAAGCCACCATCCCTGCCTATAACCAGCCCTATACGTAGAATACAGAGCCGCACACCATGTTGTTTGACCACTTCTGCGGCGGCCTCCCATTGTTTGCACAGTTGCTGTGCAAAATCGTCAGGGTTGTCGGAAGTTCCATCTGCTTCTGACTCGCCATTGCTGCCGTAATAGCCAACCGCTGAACCGCTGATCATGACCGATGGTTTTTGCCTGGCACTGGCGACATAGGTGATGAGTTGTCTGGTGATGTTGATGCGGCTATCCAGTAATTTTTGTTTTCTGTTTTTTGTCCAGAGACTGTCAGCGATACCTTCACCAGAGAGATTGATGATGGCATCGATTGTTTCTTCTGCAGACAAGTCCTCCAGGTTTGATATGGCGGTGACTGATTCACCACATAATCTTGTGACCTGTTCTGGCCTGCGGCTGAGTACGATTAACTCATGTCCTGAATCGAGTAATCGATGACACAATGTTCTGCCGATAAAACCGGTACCGCCTGTGATTAATATTTTCATAATAGTGTTGTTATTAGAATAGTGTCACTTGAATGGTTAAATATAGTCAATTTTGTTCTATTATTCTTGGTAATGGTCACGTACCGATTAACCTTGAAATTACTGTTTCTATTGGTTGCCTGCGGAGGATTTAACAACGTGCAGGCTGAGAGGAGAGCAATAATGAGTCTAACGATTACTTCACCCGCATTCAGTCAGGATGGCAGTATTCCTGCTGTTTATACCTGTGATGGCGAGGATATTTCGCCGGAACTCAACTGGTCTGACATTCCCGACAATACCGAAAGCCTTGTCCTGATTGTTGATGATCCGGATGCCCCGGATCCCGCTGCACCCCAAATGACCTGGGTACATTGGGTGCTTTATAACATTCCCGCAACGGCAGCAGGCCTTGCAGGAGATGTCAACGAGAGTGAGTTACCGGTAGGGACCTTGCATGGGTTGAATGACTGGAAAAGTATTGCTTACGGTGGCCCCTGCCCACCGATTGGTCGTCATCGTTATTTCCATAAACTCTATGCACTGG
The DNA here is from genome assembly GCA_049189775.1 of Gemmatimonadota bacterium. Lineage (GTDB taxonomy): Bacteria > Pseudomonadota > Gammaproteobacteria > Eutrophobiales > Eutrophobiaceae > SMWN01. The sequence goes on from JAIVVP010000049.1 coordinate 2,976, forward strand.
ATACATTACTGCCGGATCTTGGTCAAGCTGGCAAGCCCGAGGTCGAACAGGCGATGGAAGGCCATATCATTGGACAGGCGGTGCTGATGGGTAACTATCAACATTGAGTGAAAAACCATTACAAGTTGGTGAGATAGGTATTTTACAACACCTTAATCGCCTGGCCTTGAATGGTTTGATTGCCGAGGTCACGGGCGATCTTAAAAGACGGATGCTTTATAGCATCACCGATCCTGCGGATTCTGAAATTTGTCAGGCATACAAGGTATGCGTGCCTGGCTACCCTTCCACGGATGACGGAATTCAATGGTGTGTGAAGCGACATCAGTTACGACGTATTGCGGAACCGGATGAAATAGATGTCCACTATTCTGGAAGCCTAGAGGGTCAGACCCTGGACTTATTGCGCCACTCCGCCGGATCCATGTTATAGAATATTTTAAATTGTTCATATAATTCTGGAAGTTTTTGTTTCATCTGCAATGGTTTTTCGAAAAATGATTCTGTTGCTACTGCAAAAAATTCCGCGGGTGAAACTGCACCGTATGCATCTATCACTGAGTTAGCCCTGTGTTCTACTCTAATCAGTAGTGAGTCATATTCTTTACTTAATACTTTTGCCCAATCTGCGTAATGGGAACTGTCTCGAAGTACGGGGAGGCCGTTCATAATTTCATTTTCTTCATCCAGTTTATGGGCGAATTCATGCAGTACTACATTATGTCCGTCATCACTATTTAGTGAGCCATGGATTACATCTGCCCACGACAAGACTACTGGACCACGATGCCAGGATTCACCGGATCTGATACTGTCATCGTGGACTTCAACCAGGCCATCGTATGTAACTTGTTTCGCTACATAGGTGTCGGGGTGTACCAGGATCGATGTAAACCGTGGAAAGCAGCGTTTATCTCGTTTAAGCAGGAGTATGCAGGCATTACCGGAAATTGTTATGCGGATTTCGTCTGACATCTGTAATCCGCCACAGCCAATGAATTCCTTTTCGTCCAGAAAGATATTTATGCGTCCATGAAGTTCATATTTCAGATTTTCTGGCAGCAGTGAATATAATGAAACATTATCTTCGAGGATCTGAATCCAGTCAGAGGGCAGTGGTTTGAAGAAAAGTTTATTTCGGCGGGAGCGCTGTAATTTTGAGTGGATCAGCCATACTAAAAAAATGGCAAAGATTAGCCCGAAAAATATAAGGAGGGTCAATTCTAAAGATTGCCTGAAATACCAGGAACGTTAATTACTCAGTCTCTCGGCTGATTAGACGTCCGCGTTAATTTTTATATGCCAGGGTTCATAACGCACACCCAGCTGGTTGTCCGCTGGATAGCGCAGTTTGAGATACCCCAGCTCAGTCAGGCGTTTATAGACTTCTGTTTCGGTAAAGGTTCCCGTGAAATTTAACTTACCGTAACCTTTTTGTCCGACATCAAAATCACCATTACCGTGAAATGAGTAGCCAGGAGGTGCCAGTGATCGAGAGGCCAGTGACAGATTTCCATCGCTGCTGTGCACCTTGTTTAGAAACAACAAGAACTGTTTCATCACGCCGCGGATTCCGGAAGTCAGGATAACCTGATCTCCCAGCTCTTTCCTTATCTCATCAAATAACTCAACAGATCTGTCTTTGTACAGGTAATTTCCGCTGCGAGGAATTTTAGCAACCTCTTTCTTATTAACCTGGTCGGTAATTTCTTTTAAAGGTTTTTGTCCCAGGAAGCCGTATCGCTCTCCATCTGCATAGAAGGTGACCTCCATGAAACTGAGTTCCTGTTTGGTAAACTCGCCGACCCTGGAATAATTGCGTGCCAGAGCCAGTCCGTCAGCAAAATTCAGAATATTGTAATTACCATGACCGACCAGTTTCTGTAGGCGTCTTAGCCGCATAACTGTCGACTCGAACGTTACATAGAGATCGTCATTAATCAGGACGTCATCGGCGTGGGGGACATTAAAATTATGTATTTTATGCAGGTAATCTTTGAATTCAGAATCCTGGTATTCTGTACCGGCGTATTCTGTACCGGCGAAGTAACCCTTGACTGATTTCGCCAAGATTTCAGGGGCAACGCCCAACCCGAGGCAACCGACGCCCAGGGTTTTTAATACATGCCTTCTTCTCATACTCTTAATCATTGAGATTAATTAGTTCTCTTTAGTGCCTGTCGGCATAGCATTTTTTCTATTGTAAAAGATATTTTTCATTATGCAAAGAAAATTTAAAGAGCAGAAAGACAATTTAAGGGTAGATCACTTATAAAACCATTTTTCACAGGCTTTCAAATGAACATTAGGCTTGATCTTCCCCGGAATTGGCAGTAATCTCTATGAGAACATTTAGAGAACTTATATGCTTACCCCTAAAGAAGAAAAAGTCCTGCAATGCATTACCCGCTATATCGCGATTCAAGGTCATGGGCCGACATTGGAGGAGATCGGCGTTGAAGTCGGGATTAATTCCAGGGGCACGATCCATCGTTATGTCAAAGCCCTGGAAAATAAAGGGCATTTACACAGGAACCCGCAATGGCGGGGCATGCGTTTAACGGGAGAGGCCGAAAGACGGACCAATATGCTGCCTTTTGTTGGCCGTATCTCCGCGGGCAAGCCCATCGAGGCCATTACTGATCAGGAAGAGATCAATTTTTCAGAGTTGCTGCTGGGCACTGATCGTTATGTCCTCAAGATTGATGGCGATTCCATGATCGATGCCGGGATTCATGATGGGGATTATGTGATTATTAAACATGCGGAGTCTGCGAAGACGGGAGATATTGTTGTCGCATTGATTGATCAAAGTGAAGCCACGCTGAAACGTCTGAAGAAACGTAGAAAGGGTGTCGAACTGATCCCTGAAAACGCTTCAATGCAGCCGATGTTTTATGATAATGAACGGGTACAGATACAGGGAGTCCTGGTTGGGCAAGTCAGGCTTTATTAATGGCACAAGCGCACCACTGGTCCAGCATGATCGCCCTGGTGGACATGAATGCATTCTTTGCCTCTGTAGAACAGGCCAATAATCCGCTACTCGCCGGTAAACCGGTTGCCATCACCAATGGTCTGGTAGGCACATGTATCATTACTTCATCTTACGAAGCCCGCGCCTTTGGTATTCATACTGGCATGCGCTTAAGGGAGGCCAGACAACTTTGTCCTCAATTGATCCAACGTCCTGCGAACCCGGTACTTTATGCCAGGGTTTCTACCTGCATCATGGAATGTCTTCATGAGTTCACGCCTGATTTTGAAATCTTCTCTGTAGATGAAGCCTTTCTCGATCTTACTCATTGCCAGAATTTATGGGGTGAGCCGGAAACAGTCGGACGTTTAATCAAGCAAAGGGTTTTTGATTGTTCCGGTGTGCGTTGTTCGGTTGGCATCAGTGGTGACAAGACCACGGCCAAGTATGCAGCCAAACTTCATAAACCGGATGGACTGACACTGATCCCTCCCTGGGAAGCCAGGGCGCGACTTGCCCCGGTTGCCGTGACAGAACTTTGTGGGGTCAATAAAGGCATCGGTGCCTTCCTTGCAAAACGTGGTGCATTTACCTGTGGCGATGTAACACGGTTGCCGATAAGTGTTCTGGCGCAACGCTTCGGTAATCCCGGGCGGCGTATCTGGTATATGTGTCAGGGAGCAGATCCGGATAAGGTAGAGACAAACATTAAAGCACCGAAGTCGATGGGTCACGGTAAGGTTGTGCCGCCGAACACACGGGACAAGAACACGGTCTATATGTACCTCATACACATGGCGGAGAAGGTCGCGAGTCGACTACGCAGCAACGCCATGCAAGCACAGAAATATTTCATTGGGCTCAAGTGTCAGGAGGGTTGGCTTGGAGAAAAACTGAAAACAACTTTTCCAACCAATGACAGCAAGCCCATTATCAAACTCTGCAAGCAAATCTTGAATCACTATTGGCAGGGACAAGGGGTATTTCAGGTGCAGGTGACTGCCTTGGATCCTCATTCATACAAGGGACAGATTGATCTCTTTGGCGAGGACACATCCAGGCGTTACCAGTTAAACCGGGCAATGGATTTGATTAATGAACGTTATGGTGAGTTTACCGTTGCACCGATGCCGTTACTGGATCGATCGACCATGCCTAATGTGATTGCACCCGCCTGGAAACCTTATGGTCATCGACAAACCATCCCGGACACTAAAGCCAGGCAAGGTACACAGACAAAGAAGAAAGTCTATCGGCTTAATTCTGATTAGCCTGCTGAATTTGGTGGGAAGTAAATTAACGCCAAAGGATTAATAAATAAACCATAGCACTGCCATTGGCCTGATCTTTCACCTCGCCCCTTTATTATTGGCTCCATACAAACTTCCCGTGGGAACCATTATCGTTAGCCGATGATTATTCGTTTTATTAAAGATTAAAAATAAATCTTCATTCCAGTAAAAACCGGTTGAGTCGTTGTTTTAGTGATTTGTTTTCAGTGCGGAGTTTTTCCAATTGTCCGATCATATCCAGGTACAGAGGTATGCCGGTCCATTCAATTTCGAAATCCCGATGCACCCTGGATGCGCGTTTGGCAATACTGAGCATGTAGGTATCGAAGCTCCATTCATCTGGTGATGCGCCTTTTGGCTCAATTATTCCTTCTTCAACAATCGTGATCAGGACTTCTGTGGGCACATCAGCTATTTCACAAATCTCTTTGAGTGTTAGTTCGACTGTCAGGCTGGTTTTCATCATGCCGTCCTCCATTCGCTGCGTGGATTAAATTTTGTCTTTTCTGATAATGTTTTCCAAAGCTGTCTGCTATCTTCATCAGTTTTATCGGGGATGACTATTTTTAGTACGGCATATAAATCACCCATGCCGGTCTTGCTTACCAGGCCTTTGTCTTTAACCCGTAATCGTTTTCCTGTCTGGCTATCGGGCGGAATGGTCAGGTTGATATTACCCGATAGTGTGGGCACTTCGACCTTGGTACCGAGTATGGCTTCCCAGGGTGCGATAGGTACTGTGATGATCAGGTTATGTCCTTCAACATCGAATAGTGGATGAGGAACCAGGCGTATGTGCAAATACAGATCACCGTTTTGTCCATCACCCATGCCGGGCCCACCCTGTCCCTTTAAACGAATGCGTTCACCTTCTGCTACACCTTTGGGGATTTTGATATTCAGTGTTTTTTTCACATCGGCCAGACGTCGACCATCTGTATCGTAATGCGGGAGTTGATAGGAAATAGTTTTTTTCTTATCCGAGAGTGTTTCTTCAAGGAATATCGGTAGTTCGGTTTCGATATCCTGTCCTCGAATGCTGAAGCGGGTTTCGCGGTGTGTTTGCTGGCCTCTGTGTCTGGCCGAGCCAAAAATAGATTCAAAGAAATCCGAAAATTCTCCATCCTGACTGGAGGCAGATTGCCAACCTGGTGGAGGTGTAAAGCTTTGACCTTGCTGGCCGTATTTTCTTAACTCATCATATTCTGCTCTTTTTTGAGAGTCTTTCAGGGCAGCATAGGCTTCAGCAACATCCTTGAATTTATTTTCTGCATCCTTCTCTTCGCTGACATCAGGATGATATTTTCGAGCCAGTTTTCGATAGGCTGTTTTAATCGCCTTAAGGTCGGCATCCGGTTTAACACCGAGAATTTTATAATAATCTTTGAATTCCATGTTTAACCTCTTGTGACATCAATGTTGTTAGAGTGCTTTAATATTTTTTAAGTGCCGCCTGCGCTGCTGCAAGTCGTGCGACAGGTATACGAAATGGTGAGCAAGAGACATAGTCGAGTCCTGCCCTGGCAAAGAACATGATTGAATCTGGATCACCGCCGTGTTCGCCACAGATACCGCATTTCAGTTTTGGCTTTGTTTTTCTGCCACGCTTTACTGACATCTGGACTAAT
>JAIVVP010000050.1:0-8567 GCA_049189775.1 Gemmatimonadota bacterium
GGATTCGGGCATGCGCCAGAATGACGAAGCGTGTACTTGATCAGAGATTCCTTATGTTTTCGTCGATGTAATCTGTTCAATAATTTCTTTTACCGAAATTATTTCCTGTAACTAGTAAACATCATGTTGTGTGTTATAGACATTAAATTTTCCGGTCGGTGTAACCAATCGGTCATCTTTGATGACTTTTTTCAGCTTACGAGTTTTATCATCGATAACAACAATAGCTGACTTTTGCTCTTTGCCATTCCAGACAGAGAACCATACTTCATCACCGGCCATATTGTATTCCGGTTGAACAACACGTTTAGGGCCTTCACCCAGGTCGGCCATTTCACCTATCGGCAACACCTCAAAGCCTTTATCCAGATTGTTGATGTCAAACACGGCAATGCTTTGACTAATCTTTACATCCGGATTCAGCACTGTATCGACCCAAAGGTTAGTAGATTTTGGATGGGTCTTGATAAACAAGGAACCGCCTCCCTGACCTTCAAGGGTACGCACAACTTTCCATGCTTGTTCTTTATGATTAACCGGATCGGTACCAATAAGTGAGACACTGGCATCACCAAGATGGCTGGTTGCCCAAACAGGACCAAACTCTTTATCTACGAAATTTGCACCACGACCGGGATGAGGGATCTTGCCTACATCAACCAATGCAGCAAGCTTCTGATCCTTGGAATCGATTACGGCAATCTTGTTGGACTTGTTTGCAGCACTCATAAAATACCGCTTTGTTGAGTCCCAGCCACCATCATGTAGATAACGGGCAGCACTAATACTGGATACTTTCAGGTTATCAAGATCTTCATAATTCACCATCATGACCCTGCCGGTTTCTTTCACGTTAACGATAAACTCAGGATGTTCATGTGAGGCAACAATAGCTGCCACTCTGGGTTCGGGATGATATTCCTGCGTATCCACCGTCATTCCACGAGTAGATTTGATTTTTATAGGTTTCAGAGTATCACCATCCATGATTACAAATTGAGGAGGCCAATAGGTTCCTGCAATCGCAAATTTATCTTCATAGCCTTTATATTTTGAAGTTTCGACAGAACGCGCCTCCAGACCAACTTTAATTTCAGCGACGTTATCCGGACTTTTCATCCACAGATCAACAAGATTAATCCTGGCATCACGACCTATCACATAAAGGTATCTGCCAGATGAAGAAATTCGGGAGATATGTACCGCATATCCGGTTTTTATAATCTTTACGATTTCTTTTGATTTTCCATCAATAAGTGCAATCTGGCCGGCATCTCTCAGGGTTACTGAGAAAAGGTTTTCCAGATCCAGTTTGTTCATCTGTTTTGTTGGGCGATCTTCTGGCGGGATCAGGACTTTCCAGCTTGCCATCATTTCGTGCATGCCCCATTCAGGTGGTAATGGTGGTTCATGCTGAATATATCTTGCCATTAAATCGACTTCTTCTTCAGTCAGTGCACCAGAACTGCCCCAATTCGGCATACCGGCAGGTGAGCCGAAATTAATAAAGACTTTCAGATATTCGGTTCCTTTTGTCTGGGTAATATCTGGAGTAAGAGGCTTACCTGTCGCACCTTTACGTAGTACGCCATGACACCCCGCACAACGTTCAAAGAATATCTTTTTTGCTTTTTCGAATTCAACTGCTGTGATCATTGGCGCGCCAGGGGTAATAACCTGTTTGGCTGATTCAATAGGTGAACCTGCACCCTGGTAGGCAGTTTCAGCGCTTTTCTCCCCCGCGTGTTTTTCTTCCGCAACTGCAGGGAATGCAAATACAGAAAATATAACCAAGATTAGAATTCGTCTACTGATACATAAGAAGTGTGATGACATGCGATATATCCCCCGGTTATTATTTTTTGGAACCAATTATTACCCTTAGGAGGCATACTCTTATGCATAAGAAAAAACAGTGTTTTGATCTAAATCAATAAATTATGATTTAGATCAAATATTCAAAAATAATTTACTGCAATGTAATTTTTACATACAAAGATCCTAGGCAGCTGACCAGGATTTGATCAAAAAAGAGTTAATTATGATGATGTAATCTGTTCGATAATCTCTTTTGCAGAATTAATTTTGTGGATTCCAGCAACACTCTTCCCGGCCTGAAAATAATCCTTGTAATTCATGCCTTGCATGGCGGCTTTTTTCAGTTTCCAGATAGATTGCAGGGTATAAAAGGTTCTCATCCAGTGCTTGGTCCTGTTATTTTTTAACAGCCATCGTGATAAGGCATTTGCCTGTGTGCCAATTTTTTCTATAAAAGGAGTCTTGATAATGGAAACCGGCACGCCTGAGATTTTATCTGTTAATACGATATCTTCTTCATTGGCCTTGATAATGGCTTGTTTGTAATCATCATGAGCGGTGCATTCACTTGCAGCAATAAAACGTGTGCCCATCTGAATACCTGCATAACCAAGTTTTAGCATCGCCTGATAATCATTGGCCTGACTAATGCCACCGGCGCAGATCAGGGGTTTTCCCAGTGTCGAAATATCTGCATACAATTGCTCTGCACTTAATCGTCCTGCGTGACCACCAGCACGATTGTTGACACAGATGAATCCATCGACGCCTGCATCAAATGCTTTTTCAGCCCATTTCCTTTCGGTAACATCATGGTAGATGATCACCTCGGATGATTTTGCGATATCGACTACCCAGCGAGGATTGCCCAGTGCCGTAACAAAAAACTGAATACCCTCTTCCAGCGCAATATCAACCCATTGCCTGGTTCGTTCAACATAGCGTTTGGAACTGGTCTCAAGAATAAAATTGATACCCAGAGGTTTGTCCGTCAGTGAACGAATATATTTCAGGCCTTCACGAAATTCATAACCATGAACATAACTGAGACTGAGCGGTTGAATGATGCCTATACCACCTGCCTCGGAAGCGGCTGCAACCAGTTCCGGGTTGGAACAGGGGTACATGGCACCACAAATTACGGGATGCTGTATCCCGAGTGAACGCGAAAATTCAGTCATGAAGGTTCATACTTTATTTTGGTTTATTATTTCTTCTCAGGCCCGATGCGCCATGTAGCGGTCGCCGTTGCGACTACCTCTCCTGCTTCATCCTTGATTTCACCTGAAACCTGCATTTCTCTCTCTGCATTATTTTCCGGTATATCGCAGACACATTCGGCAGTAAGCAAACCACGTGCCTTTTTGTGATAATGAATTTGCATGCTGGTCAGTATGCCTCGTGTATCATCCGGCAGACTGTTTAACAAAGTCAGTCCAGTCACCATTTCGGAAAGATTGGCCAGGGCAATCGCATGGACTGATCGCAAATGATTACTGATCTTTCGCCGTTCTCTCAAGGTGATCTTTCCATGCCCAGGCTCCAGTAAGGCTACATTGGCAGCGATAGAACCTGTATACGGTACGGTAAAACCAATAATGCGACTAAATAACCATTTACCACCGGGCTTGTTTGAAAATCGTTGCCAGTTTCCTCTGAGATAGGGACCGATTGATTGAGCCATTATTATGATTTAGACATTATTATTTATTATAATGGCACAACAATCAGGCAACTTCCGGGCAAGCCGTGCGTACCAGTTCATCCTCTTCAAAGTCATCGACATGAATCACGGACATTAATTGCTCATCAAATGCGATTAGCTGATCTGCTTCTTCTTTACTGATGACTTCCGCCTCCCTTGCCTTTGCTATCAACTCAAGGCCTTGCAACTTGGGTATGATTTTATCTTTAATGGCCTGTTTTATTTTCTTGTTCAATGGCTCCAGTTCAAGGCTCTGAAGAAAAACTTCATTCACATGTGCCAGTGGGTTATTGTCACCCTGTTCCATATACAGGCCAGTAGTCAGACGATCACGTGTAGCATTATTTTCTGTGACCGATTGCACAAGCCTTGTTTCCAGCTTGTCACTCGGTGCCTTGAAATGCATGCCCAAAGGAAATACCACAAACCCTAACAGGTACGCCAAAGGTCTATTGGGATAGTTATCTATGATTTCCCTGAAGGCTTCCTGGTAGTGATGGAGTAAATAATCCAGTGACCATTGAACAAGTGGTAAATCTTCTTCCGGACAACCATCATTCTCATAATGTTTGAGCACCATGCTGGCGAGATAAAGATCACTGAGCAGATCGCCCAGTCGTGCCGAGAGCATCTCCATAATCTTTAATTTTGATTGCAGGGACAACATTGAGATATCTGCGATTAATGCAAAGGCGGCACTCAAGCGTGTCAGATGGGCATAATAACGGGCCAGTGATTTATGCCCCGGGTTCATGGTGATGTGTGAGCTGGTGATGGCCAATAAAAATGCCCTGGCACCATTGCGAATGGAGAAGCCTATATGTTTGAACAACACATTGTCGAAGTCTTCGATGACCGCATCATCGGCATCCTTACTGGCAAGCTGCATTTCTTCCAGCACGTAGGGATGACTGCGCGTCGCACCCTGTCCAAAGATCATTAAATTACGTGTGAGGATATTCGCACCTTCAACGGTGATCGCCACCGGTATGGATTCATAGCCGCTGGCAATATAATTCTTTGGCCCTTTCATAACGGCCTTGCCACCATGAATATCCATGGCATCCAGTAAACACTGTCGTGCCATTTCCGTACAATGATATTTCAGGATGGCCGAGGGGACTGCAGGTTTTTCACCCGCATCCACAGACTGTATGGTATGCAATCTCGCAGCATTAATGATATAGGCCAGACCAGACATACGTGCCAGGGGTTTCTGTATCCCTTCAAACTGTTTGATCTGTACTCCGAATTGTCTTCTAAGTGAGGCATAGGCCGTTGTCCCCATGACAGCTCGTCTGGAGAATGCAGCACCGCCTGTAGGTAGGGTTATACAACGACCTACTGACAGGCAGTTCACCAACATGCGCCAGCCTTTGCCTGCCATCTCCTGCCCGCCAATAATATAATCCAGTGGCACAAAGACATTTTCTCCCTCAAGGGGGCCATTCAGGAATGCATCACCGACCGGCAGGTGACGTTTGCCGATAATCAGTCCTTCTGTCTCTCTTGGTAACAAGGCACAGGTGATCCCATAATCATCAACATCCCCTATCAGGTGATCTGGATCCTGTAGTCTGAACGCAAGACCAACCAGAGTCGCTATCGGAGAAAGTGTGATATAACGCTTTGAGAAATTCAGGCGCATACCAGTGACTTCCTTGCCTTGCCATTGTCCTTTACAGACAACGCCAGTATCAGGAATTGATGTTGCATCAGAACCAGCGGTCGGTGCGGTCAGGGCAAAACAGGGGATCTCTGTACCATCTGCCAAACGCGGCAGGTAATAATTTTTCTGTTCTTCGGTACCGTATTTAATCAAAAGCTCACCTGGGCCTAATGAATTTGGCACGGCAACCAGATAGGTGATTGCTGCACCCGTATTTGATATTTTTATCAACACCTCGGATTGTGCGATGGCTGAAAATCCGAGGCCCCCGTATTCTTTCGGGATGATCATTGCCAGAAAACCATTTTTCCTGACAAATTCTAGAATATGATCCGGGATCACATTCCAGTCATGGTTGATCTTCCAGGCATCAGACATTCTGCATAATTCAGTCACTGGCCCATCCATGAAAGCCTGCTCTTCTTCACTCAAGCGAGGTTTTTCAATCTTAATCAGTGATTTCCAGTCTGGCTTACCAGAAAACAATTGCCCATCCCACCACACGGTACCTGCATCAATCGCCTCCTGCTCCGTATCGGATAAGGGAGGCAACATCTTTTTGAATATTGAGAAGAACGGGGCTGATATAAATTGCCGTCTGAGCGGTTTCATCAAAAATGCCAGACTTACCAGCGCCAGTACTCCCAATATAGTAATGAGCAGGCCGTGCAGTGAAAAGTAGATAGAGAGGAGGAGGCCTACAAAACAGGCAATTGTAAAAACCAGCAAAGAAGAGCCCTGAAACAGCAAACCCAGCAGAACAACAATAATGATTAGACTGATACTCATTGTCACAAATGGACTCATTTATACTCTCCTTTATCTGATAGCAAAAAAGAGCGAGCGCTCGTTTTTGTTATTGGTGAGTTTAGTATAGACTTAGACCCTATGTCTACACCTGTGTGCAGAATAATGAGCAAATATATGACCCTATTATATGACCCAGGGATATGACCCAGATGCATGATTTGGAGAAAATCGATATTTGATGAAATTTGAAGATTTTAAGGCCAATTTTCCTTATCGGGGTAAATCAGTTTACGCCCGCCTTTTCGCCTTGCATTGTGAAAATATCAAGACCAAAAAAGAGAAATTTGCAGTCAATAATCTGGAAAAAATATTCAAGGCAACCTTCAAGATTTCATCAAAAATCGGTTTCCATGAGATGTCCCTGCGTGAACTCTGTCGTGAAACCGAATTAAGTATGGGTGGTATTTATTCCTGCATAGAATCCAAGGAAATGATCGCTATTATGGTCAAGGACATGGTGAAAATGGTCTCATCAGACATCATAGATAATGCTCTACGGCATAAGAACAGGAAACATGCCCTGGAAGAGATCGTCACACATCATATTTTTGCCGCAGAAATACTCCATCCATGGTTTTATTTTCTCTACTTTGAAACTCGCTCTCTACCTTCCAGCCATCAAAAAGATTCCAAGACGATTGAGACAAGGATAACGTCTGCACTGGAGTCAATTCTGTCTGAAATAGATAAGAATGAAGATAATAACAAATATCACTTTATTGCTACCATGGCATTGTCCATGGTTCAGGAACGCTATCTTAAATACTGGAAATACAAAGACGCAAGCCTGTCCATAGACAATTATGCTGATGAAACATTGAAGCTGATATATGCTTCACTCAAAAATTAATTTCCCAAACAACTTCGCATGCCCCTGTTAACACTTAAAGATGTTTCTCTTGCCTATGGCAATCTGGCCTTACTGGAAAAAGTAAATTTCAATATTTCTTCAGGCGAACGTATTTGTCTGGTGGGTCGTAATGGTACCGGGAAATCAACCCTGTTCCGTGTTATCAGTGACATGGTTCAGCCTGATGAAGGTGATGTCTGGCGTCAGGACACTTTAAAGATTTCCTACCTGGAGCAGGAAGTCCCCGCTGATACATCACAAACAATCTATGAGGTTGTTTCAGCAGGACTTGGCCATATCGGACAGATACTGATTGAGTATCACAATCTGGCACATGCTATGGACCCGACCATGGATCAGGCCATTGATCACACAACTGATACATCAATCAAAAAACTGGCAGAGCTACAACAGAAAATTGAAGTACTGGATGGCTGGAACCTGAATCAGAAGATTGAAACCGTATTGAGTCGCCTGTCTCTCCCTGAAGATAAACCGATTGCCGATTGTTCCGGCGGAATTCGCCGCCGAACTATGTTGGCACAGGCCCTGGTGAGTGAACCCGATTTATTATTACTGGATGAACCTACCAACCATATGGATATCAAGGCCATTAACTGGCTGGAAGAATTCCTGCTGGCTTATCAGGGTGCGCTCATATTCATTACACATGATCGGACATTCCTCAAGCATCTGGCCACACGGATTGTAGAACTTGATCGGGGCAATTTTGTTTCATTTAATGGTGATTTTGATCATTACCTTAAAAAGAAAGATGAATTACTCAGGGAAGAGACCAGGGAGAATGCAAAATTTGATAAGAAGTTAGCAGAAGAAGAGGTCTGGATTCGTCAGGGTATCAAGGCACGACGTACTCGTAATGAAGGGCGTGTACGTGCACTGGAACAATTAAGAAAGGAGCGTAGTCGTCGTCAGGAAGTTAAGGGGACAGTGAACCTTACTATTGATGACAGTGACCTCTCCGGCAAACGTGTGGCTGACCTGTCACATGTTAATTTCAGCTACAACGAAGAAATATTGATCCAGGACTTTTCAACGACCATATTACGTGGCGACCGCATCGGTATTATTGGCCCCAATGGTTCCGGGAAGAGTACCTTGCTAAAGTTGATCCTCGGTGAATTGAAACCGGACTCGGGGAAAGTCACCATGGGCACTCGCCTGGACTGTGTATATTTTGATCAACAAAGACAGCAACTGGATCTGGAAAAAACCGTGCGGGAGAATATCAGTGATGGCAAGGACATGATTTCAGTAAAAGGTCGTTCACGTCATGTCATCAGTTACCTGAAAGATTTTCTTTTTCCTCCTGAACAGATTGATTCTCCTGTTAAAACCTTATCTGGTGGTGAACGCAACAGGCTACTACTGGCGAACCTTTTCACCAAACCAGCCAACATGATGGTGCTGGATGAACCCACCAACGATCTGGATGCCGAAACCCTGGAACTGTTGGAAGAACTTCTGGTTGATTACAAAGGGACCCTATTACTCGTCAGCCATGACCGAACTTTTTTAAACAATGTGGTCACCAGCACCTTGGTCTTTGAAGGGGATGGGCGGATTGTCGAATACGCCGGTGGATACGACGACTGGCTGGTCCAAAGACCCGAGGTCAAACAGGCGCCGATGCCCGCTAAAAAAGTCGACCGGAAATACAGAGAAAGGTCCAAACCTGCAAAAAAAATAAAACT
>JAIVVP010000051.1:0-8406 GCA_049189775.1 Gemmatimonadota bacterium
TCCCTGATACTGCCTGGGCTGGCACCTTCTTCAATTATATTCTCTTCCGTAAATGAAGTGACTGACTCAGTAAGTCGATCAACATAGTAAGAAATATCCAGATCCAGATGCAGAAGATGACCGCCTCTTAAATTTACTGTGCCATTTATCTTTGCATCCTGATTCTTGATATGGACCTTTTTCGCCCTGGACTTTGTAAGCTCTGGTTGCTGCCAGGCAACATGATACACAGGGCGATAACCACTGGATAATTTAAGTACCCTGTTCACACCGCCCAGTTTGTATCTGCTTGGTGGCAGCTTCTTGAACGCATTAGAACCACTGGCATCGGTGACTAATTCTATAGAATTACGATATTCCGGCACATCATCTGAATTCCACATCTCACCACTAGTATCTGCTACCAGATGTTCGAACACGACCATTTCCACCTGGTACCATTTGGCATGCGCCAGATTACTAAACAGTAAAAGAAGACTACCGATTAATAATTTTTTCATGTAGGTATTCATTTGCTTATGCGGCATCCTTGTTTGAAATATCTGCAATAAGATTGCTCAGTATTGTGAACCTGTCATCAGGTTCCGGCAACTCTTCATTAATTCGTAATTTATCCTGCCCATCCAGTTTATAAGTAAACGGATTGCTTTGTATTAATGTAATAATCTTCATTGGATCGACATTATTGTCCTCGTTAAACTGTAACCTGCCTCCATGAGGACCCAAATCTATCTTGCGGATGCCCAGCGGATTCACCAATAATTTTAATTCTGCAATCCGGAAAAGATTTTTAGCAAATTCAGGCAATAAACCGAAACGATCGATCATTTCAACCTGAAGTTCTCTTAATGCCTCTTTATCCTCAACACTGGCGATTCGCTTATACATGATGAGTCGCATATGTACGTCAGGTAAATAATCCTCGGGGATCAGTGCCGGAATATGCAGGTCGACCTCAACGCCATGATCCAGTGGTCTATCGAGTTGAGGTTGTTTGCCTGATTTAAGTGCTGTCACTGCACGATCAAGCAGATCCATGTACAGTCCATAACCTATTTCCTGGATTTGCCCACTCTGCCCTTCACCTAAAATCTCACCTGCCCCACGAATTTCAAGATCATGCGTCGCCAGGGTAAAACCAACACCTAATTCTTCCAGGGCCTCTATTGCCTCCAGTCTTTTGATCGCATCAGCTGTCATCTGCTTCCTTTCCGGAACAATCAGATAGGCATAAGCACGATGATGTGATCGACCAACCCTGCCCCTTAATTGATAGAGTTGCGCCAATCCAAACCTGTCTGCACGATTGATGATAATGGTATTGGCACTGGGCACATCGATGCCTGTTTCAATAATGGTCGTACACACCAGGACATTGAAACGTCGGTGATAGAAATCCAGCATCACCTGCTCAAGTTCTTTCTCAGGCATTTGACCATGTGCCCACCTGACCGATGCCTCTGGCAACAGTGCTTCGATCTGCCTGGCCATTTTTTCTATGGTTTCGACTTTATTATGTAATACATATACCTGACCACCACGTTTGATTTCGCGCAGTAGTGCTTCTTTCAACAGGGCATCATTCCACTCGCGCACAAAGGTCTTAACTGCCAGCCGTTTTGCCGGGGGTGTGGCAATGATTGAAAATTCACGCAAATCAGCAAGCGCCATATTCAGTGTTCGTGGTATGGGCGTTGCCGTGAGTGTCAGCACATCAATCTCTGCCCGAATGGCTTTAAATTTTTCCTTCTGTCTCACGCCAAAACGATGTTCTTCATCGATAATTAATAAGCCCAATCGGGCAAATTCAATATTCCCCTGAATCAATTTGTGTGTGCCAATAACGATATCAACAGTGCCGTCATTTATTCCCTTGATTGCCTTCGCCTGTTCCTTGCCTGTGCGGAATCGGGATAGTAATTCAATACGTACTGGCCAGTCGGCGAACCTGTCTTTAAAATTTTGAAAATGCTGCTGCGCCAGTAACGTTGTCGGTACGAGGATGGCGACTTGCTTGCCATTTTGTACTGCAATAAATGAAGCTCGCATGGCCACTTCTGTTTTACCAAAACCTGCATCACCACAGACCAGGCGATCCATGGGCTTTGCCTGGGTCATGTCATCAATGACGGCCATGATCGCATCCATTTGCCCCGGAGTTTCTTCAAAGGGAAATGTTTGTACAAAGGCACGGTAGGCATTTTCATCAAGTTCAAAATTGAAACCAGCACGGGCTGCTCGTTGTGCATGCAGTTCCAACAATTCAGCCGCTACGTCATGTACGCGTTTGGCGGCCTTACGCTTGGCCTTTTCCCACTGCCCGCTACCCAAACGATGTAACGGTGCATGTTCTGGATCTATTCCGGTGAAACGACTGATCAGATCAAGAGCGGAAACCGGCACATAAAGCTTATCGCCTTGTGCATATTCGATATAAATGAACTCGGCTGGAATGTCTCCTACATCCAGGGCGATCAATCCCTGGTAACGACCAACACCATGTTCCTCATGCACCACTGGTGCACCCAGGGTCAACTCTGTCAGGTTACGAATGATGTTTTCTGAATCCTGCTGCTTACGTTTTCGCAAACGACGCTGCATCACGCGTTCGCCAAACAATTGCCCTTCACTGATCAGGGCAATTCTGGGGTTCTCCAATTGGGCCCCATGTTCCAGAGGCGCGACGGTCAAGCCCAGAAGCTCTTGTCCCTGTATGAATTCAGACCAGCCTTGCAGCTGCACAGGTTTGATGTCATGTTGCTGGAATAAATCCAGCAGGGTTTCTCTTCTGCCCGCTGATTCTGCAACGAGTAATATTCTCCCATCAAAATCACTGATGAATCGTTTGAATAGCGATAATGGATCTGCAGAACGAGCATCAATCATCAAACTTGCCGGCAGTGTTGTATCGTAGTTACTTGCCCCCGCTCGTTCCTGCTGCTCCCTGTGCGTAATGTGGATCTGATGATAGATTTTGGTTCTGCTTAACAAGTCAGAGGGATTAAGAAACATGTCCCTTGGTGGTAATACCGGACGTTCTACATCATGTCGTGTTTGCTCATAACGCGTTTCAATGTCTTGCCAGAATGATTCTGCAGTATCTATGGCATCTTCATCAAAAATGGTAATGCACTCATCAGGCAGATAATCGAACAGGGTATTGGTCTCTTCATAAAACAATGGTAAATAATATTCGATACCGGCAGGTGCAAGTCCCTGACTGACATCCCGATACACAGGAGACTGGTTTGGGTTGCCTTCAAAACGCGAACGCCAGGCTGATCTGAAACGGGCAATCCCTTCATCAATCAATGCCACTTCCCTGGCCGGTAATATTTTTATGTCCTCGACCTGTTTCAGTGAGCGCTGGGTTTCAGGATCGAATGTCCGGATGCTGTCTATTTCGTCATCCAGTAAATCTATCCGATAGGGTTTGTCTGCGCCCATAGGGTACAAATCAATCAGGGAACCACGGATTGCCACGTCGCCATGTTCGATGACTTGTGTACTAAATGCATAACCACTTTCATTCAGCTGTTTTCTGAACGCATCAACATTGAGTTGCTGTCCGTTTTTCAGGATAAGGCTATGTGACAACAGAAACTCTTTAGGCATCAGGCGATGCATCAGTGTCGTCACCGGCACAATCAGAATACCTTTTTTCAGGCCTGGTAAGCTGGTCAGCGTTGCCAGCCTTTCCGAGATAATATCCTGATAGGGTGAGAACAGGTCGTAAGGTAATGTTTCCCAATCAGGGAAAGACAGCAGGCTATTGACTTCACACTCGTCAAGATAAAAACGAAGTTCTTCCGTCAATCTGCTTGCCGAGAGTGAGTCTCTCGTCATGATAATGACAGGAGCTTGTACTTCACTGACTAACTGACTAATGGCCAGTGCCTTGGCACTACCATAAAGTCTGCCCCAGAAGCTTTTTTCGCCCGCCTTGAATGAACATTCAGGCTGGAATGCACTTACGCGATTATTGTCTGGCATTAAAGATCAAACATTAATGCTTGCGGCACTGATTTCTTCACTAATATCTTTTAGTGCCTGTATGGGATCTGCTGCTTGCGTGATGGGTCGGCCGATGACCAGATAATCGCTACCAGCACTGATAGCCTGCCCTGGTGTCATCACACGCTTCTGATCATCATTGCTTGAACCACCCGGACGAATCCCCGGTGTCACCAGTTTAAATTCCTTGCCTAGATTATCCCGCAACATATTTACTTCATGTGCAGAACAGACAACCCCGTCAAGACCAGCATCAGATGTCAACTGTGCCAGTCTCAATACCTGCTCTTCAACAGAACACTGTATGCCAAGTTCTCCTAGTGCTTCCTGGTTCATGCTGGTAAGTATGGTCACAGCAATCAACAGTGGACGATGTGTTTTTTTCTCAATTTCCTCTCTGGCAAGCGACATCATTTCAGAGCCACCACTTGCGTGCACATTGACCATCCATACACCTAAATCTGCGGCAACTGCGCATGCCTTGGCTACCGTTGTCGGGATATCGTGAAACTTAAGATCAAGGAATATATCAAAGCCTTGCATAATCAGTTTCTCGACCAGGACTGGACCTGCTTTTGTGAATAGTTCTTTACCTACTTTCAGTCGACATAGATCAGGCTGCAGTTTTTCAACAAGTTGCAAGGCCTGTTCGGCTGTATTGAAATCCAGAGGTACAATAATACGTGAGTTACTCAACTTCTATTCCCCTTCCAGACCATGGATTGGCTTTACACTATTCCAGGTTTTACAGCCCGGGCATTGCCAATGCAATGCCTTGACATCATAACCACAGTGATTACATTTATAAATTGTTCTATCTTCAAGTAGCTTGCCGGTCAGATCCTTGATCGTCATCAAATCATCCTTTGCCTTGCCTTGTGCCGGTATCAGGGCATATTCGATCAATCGATCAACACCTCGCACAGTAGGTCTTTTCTTCAGTTCAGTGGTGATATATTTCATTGCCTCTTCTTCACCATCCTGTTCCGCAATAAGTTCAGTGAGCATTATCGTGGGTGTAATGCCACCGTGTGTATCAACCACCGCGTGTAAATAATTTCTGAATTCATCAGGTTTTTCCAGCTGCCTGTAACATTCAAGCATCGGGGCAACAGCTTCAGGAATATACTCAGCATCCTGTTTCTCAATACGTTTATAGATACGTATGGCCTGTTTGTACTTACCTTCTTGTTTAAGCATATCCGCTTCGATCAAACTTGCGCGGACACAGTTTGCATCAATATTAATTGCTTTCTTCAGTAGCTCACGCGCGCTTCTATATTGCCCATGGATCAGTAATTCACATGCCTGTTCACAATGGAACTGGGCAATCATTTCATTCAAGGAACGGCTCGAAGATAGTTCCAGTCGACGGGCTGTCTTGATTGCATTTTCCCAGTCTTTTTCCTGTTGATAGATATCCAGTAACTCGGTAAATGCAGCTACTGAATAGAATCCTGTTTCGACCAGTTCGCTGAATAAACTCTCGGCACGATCCAGCAACCCGGATTTCATGTAATCCATACCAAGTTCAAGTAATGCTAATGCCCGTTGTTCCCTGTCCAGATTCGGCCTGGCAATCAGATTTTGATGAATACGAATCGCACGATCAACTTCACCACGGCGCCGGAACAGATTACCCAGGGCAAGATGTGTTTCTACAGTTTCACTATCTACTTCCAGCATTTTGACAAAGACTTCAATAGCCTTGTCTGGTTGTTCGTTCAGGACATAATTCAGACCTTTAAAATACTCAGGGTGTAATCCACCTTGACTGGAGTTCCTTGAGGATGCATTACTACGCCGTCCATATAACCACCCGCCAAACCCTGCGACTGGTAGTAACCAGATGATTGTCATCCAGGTTATTTCCATCAAAGAGTATCCTTCATTGGCATGACCCTGAGATTATTGAGTTCCTTTTCAGTAAGTTTCACCTGCTTTTGCAGTCTGCTGATTCTATGTTTCAAACTGAATATTTTTGGTAACCAGGCCAGAACACCCAGTAATGCGCCAATACTCAGCGAAATGAACAATAAAAATGAGAGGGAGAGTTCCTGACTGGCGATGAGGTAATTAAAAGTGATCATCTGATTGTTCTTTAGAAAAAACACCAGTGCTACAACAAATAACAACAGAAACAGGATGATAGAAAAATACTTTTTAATCGATTGTGACATATTGCTCTCTTCTTATATCTGAACCGGGATGACAACAATAAGCAGAGAATACTTGGAATACAATAGCCCGCTGTTGCGGAGTGTTAAAAAAGTTGGGAAATACTGTGTTTAAGGAAGCTTTGGTAAACCTAGACTTCAGGAGTTGGCTTCTTGTCGACTCTTTCGCGTAACTCTTTACCTGGTTTAAAATGAGGTACGTGCTTGGCCGGAAGAGATACAGGTTCGCCTGATTTAGGGTTTCTACCCACACGTGGTGGACGGTAATGCAGGGCGAAACTACCGAACCCCCGAATTTCTATCCTTTCACCATTGGAAAGCGTCGTGGCCATGTGTTCGAGTATCGTCTTCACAGCTAACTCAACATCCCGATAGGCTAATTGAGTTTGTCTTCTAGCAAGTGCTTCTATGAGTTCTGATTTTGTCATCATTTATCTCAATGTCAGTACAAGACAGTTTTTTATTGTAGCTCCAGACAACACAATGTGATTATCTGGCTCCCCATGTTCCTTAACAATTTCAACAGTTTACATCAAATGCGCCCCTACTTCTACAGTAGGGACACAGTTTGTTTGTTATTTATCCAGATGTTCCTTCAATAAATCGCCCAGTGTACTTCTTCCTGAGCCATCAGCACTTGAGCCATATTCTTCCACAGCAGTTGCTTCATCATCTGTTTCTTTTGCTCTGACGGACACATTAATTGAACGTTTTTTACGATCAATTGCAGTGATCTTAACCTCCATTTCATCGCCTACTTTCACTTCGGTACGCGCGTCATCTACCTTTCCATCTATGGAAATCTCTGAGGATCGCATATAGCCATCAACACCTTCTGCCAGAGTCAAAATAACGCTTCTCATCTCAACGGTTTCTACAATACCTTTAACAATGGTGCCTTTTGGATTTTCAGCAACATAATTTGAGAATGGATCTTTTTCCATTTGTTTGACGCCCAGCGAGATACGTTCTCTTTCTGCATCCACTGCAAGCACGACTGTTTCCAGTTCATCACCTTTACTATATTGATGAATAAACTCTTCGCCAGTACCTGACCAGGTGATGTCTGAAAGATGGACCAGGCCATCAATGTCACCATCAAGACCGATAAAAATTCCAAAATCAGTAATGGATTTAATGGTACCAACAACCCTGTCACCCTTATTATGGGTCGCAGCAAACTGCTCCCATGGGTTAGGCTGACACTGTTTCATGCCAAGCGAGATACGACGTCTTTCAGCATCAATATCGAGAATGACAACATCCACTTCTTCACCGATTTGTACCAGTTTTGAAGGATGAACGTTCTTGTTTGTCCAGTCCATTTCAGAGACGTGGACCAGTCCTTCAACACCCTCTTCAAGTTCTACAAAACAACCGTAGTCTGCAAGGTTGGTTACCTTTCCATGTAGACGTGCACCTTCAGGGTAACGTTTGCTTAAATCACCCCATGGATCATCGCCCATTTGTTTCAGGCCAAGTGAAACACGATTACGTTCGCGATCAAATTTCAGTACCTTGACTTCAATTTCATCACCTACGGTCACAATCTCACTTGGGTTTTTAACTCTTTTCCAGGCCATATCTGTGATATGAAGCAATCCGTCAATACCACCCAAATCAAGGAATGCACCATAATCTGTAGTATTTTTGACAATGCCCTTAATAACTGCACCTTCCTGTAGAGATGCAAGTAATTCAGCGCGGTCAACTGTATTTTCTGTTTCGACGACTGCACGACGTGAAACAACCACGTTGTTTCTGCGTTGGTCGATTTTAATCACCTTGAATTCCAGCGGTTTGCCTTCAAGATAGCTGGTATCTTTTACTGGACGTACATCGATAAGCGAACCAGGTAAAAATGCCCTGACCTTATCTATATCGACAGTGAAACCACCTTTAACTCTTTCGGAGATAATACCGGTGACAATTTCATCTGCTTCATGGGCTTTTTCCAGGCTGGTCCATGCCATCAGGCGTTTGGCTTTCTCTCGTGACAGTCTTGTTTCACCAAAACCATCCTCTACCGCATCCAGAGAAACGTCTACTTCATCTCCAATACTTACTTCAACCTCACCTTTCTCATCAAAGAATTGTGAAATCGGAATGAGTCCTTCGGATTTGAGACCTGCGTTGACAATGACAGTATCCTGATTGATTTCGACCACCACAGCACTGACGATGGAACCTGGGCGCATCTTGCCCTCTATTTGAC
>JAIVVP010000052.1:0-8396 GCA_049189775.1 Gemmatimonadota bacterium
TCAATGTGAGTGTCATTACGACTAGAGGTTTGTATGCTCCAGGGAGAGACCTTGAAATTGTTCACCAGGACAAAACCTACCGGGTGACTGCGGAAAAACTGCTGGAAACCGGCAGCTATTTCGAACAATTCAATTATAAAATAATCTAGCCCGGCTTTTCACTCAGAGTATCTCAATGCCTTGCTCACCGGTATCGCCAGGGCCACAGCCATACCTGCATCACAATCAGCAAGCACTCCCTGTAAAGATTTCTGCCATTTATTAGCGGGCCTGTCCATATTATCGGGTAGCTTACAGGGTAATATTTTATACAGATCCATCAGTGTTAATTCGCCGAGGTCCCTGATCAGGTGCCACTGACCTGATGAATTCCTCTTCACCCAATTTGCCTTGATGAGGATGTCAAAAATTTCATTCATGGATACGTGAGAAATTCGAACACCTGATTTTTTTAATTGCATCACTGATCTTCCTGTCCCCTGCTTTTGCGCTAACCATAACTCTCCAATAATCTGGTAGGCATCAAGAAATCCCCAGCGTGTTTCAGAGTGATGTTTGCCAACATCTTCTATTCGAAATACCGAGAGGCTGTAACTTATTTGTGCACCAAGTAAAACAATTAGCCAGGAAACATAAATCCAGATGAGGAACATGGGGATGACCGCCATGGCACCATAGATCAAGGTATAGGTAGGAACGGCTTTTACATACAGGCCAAAGGTATACTTGGCCAATTCAAATAAAACAGCTGCAGTGACGCCACCCGCGATTGCATGTCTTCTGTTTACATGGGTGTTCGGTACCAGAACATACAATAGAGTAAACGCGATACTGCTGGTAATGAACGGCATTAATGTTAACAACCTGGATTTGATGTTTATCGCACTATCAACATTTTCAAGCACTGGTAGTGCAAGTAAATAGGATGTTGAGTAAAGCCCGATACCAATCAACACCGGTCCCAGTGTCAGGATTGCCCAATAGACCAGAAATCTGGCAATCAAATGACGTTGCTTCTTGATTTGCCATATATTGTCCAATGCCCTATTGATCGTGTGCATCAGCATCAGGGCAATGATCACCAGCAGAATGATGCCAGTTGTTGTGAGTTGTGAGGCCTTGATGGAAAAACTTATCAGGTAATCCCGAATCGTTTGCCCAAAGCTTGGAACAAAATTATTGAAGACAAACTCCTGGATGATTTCACTGATATCCTTGAATACAGGCATGTTACTGAAAAAGCTGAACATCACAGCTATCAGGGGCACCAATGATAAAAGTGTCGTATAGGCCAGTGAGGAAGCAGATTGCATGGTACGACCAGCGAAAAACTGCTGAAAGACATAACGAACGAAATAAAATAGCCAAATCACAAAAGTTCTGGCGATTGAAAATAAATAACTGATTGGCGTATTCTTTGATGACATATCCTGAATCTTTACCTATGCTTCACCCATTCATAATAAACGAGAAATCACTATGAGTGTCACCATATATCATAATCCCCGTTGTTCAAAATCCAGACAAACACTGGAGATCCTGAACCAGCAAAATGTAGATGTTGAAATCATCGAATATCTGAAAGCCAGCCCGGATGCCGGGACTTTGAAACAAATATTATCTTACCTGAAGATTCCGGCCAGAGATCTCTTGCGCAAGGGTGAAAGTGCCTACAAAGAGGCCGGTCTTGACGATACAAGTTTGTCTGAAGATGAAATAATCACGGCGATGGTGGAACATCCAATTTTGATCGAACGACCCGTGGTGGTAAACAATGGCAAGGCAGCCATAGGCAGACCACCGGAAAGCGTCCTCGACATTTTATAAACCATGGGCTCTGGCCCATAACACCATGACAGGACACCATGACAGAGATACTTGTTCTTTATTATAGCCGCCACGGTAATGTCGCCAGTATGGCGGATCATGTTGGCCGAGGCATTGAGTCCGTAAAGGGAATCAGGGCAAGAATTCGTACCGTACCTCCGGTTTCGACACTATGTGAAGCCAGCGAAGACAGCATCCCGGAAGATGGTCCTCCTTATGTGCAACAGGAAGATTTGGCGCAATGTGCGGGACTTGCATTAGGCAGTCCGACCCGGTTTGGGAATATGGCTGCACCCCTGAAATATTTTCTCGATGGCACCAGTGATGCCTGGCTATCAGGGACTTTGATTGGAAAACCTGCTGCAGTATTTACATCAACCGCGAGTCTTCATGGTGGTCAGGAAAGTACCCTGCTGTCCATGATGTTGCCTTTGTTACATCATGGCATGATGATTCTTGGTATTCCCTACAGTGAACCTGAACTTATCACCACCACCACTGGTGGCACACCCTATGGTGCCAGTCATACGGCAGGACAGGATGATGCACTTGAGTTGAGTGTAGAGGAAAAAAAACTTTGTTTTGCCCTGGGCAAGCGACTTGCTGAAGTAGCGAAAACACTAAACCGCTAATTCTGTATCAGCGTTTTTACAAAAGGAATAGTCAGTTTTCTCTGTTCAGTCAGTGTTGCCTGATCGAATTTATCCAGTAGTTCCAATAGTGAAGGCAAATCACGTTTCACATTCCTGACCAGATAAGCCGCAACCTCTTCTGGAATTTCAAAGTTTCGCGTATTGGCTCTTTTTTGTAACAGATTAATTTTATCTTTATCGGACAAGGCTTGCAGATGATAGGTCAAGTCCCAACTGACCCTGGATTTCAGATCCTGTAATTGAAACGCCAGATCTCTGGGCCCTACAGAGCCCGTCATCAACAAGGGTTTTTGTTGCTCTCTCAAGCGATTGTACAAATGAAACAGGGCCTGTTCCCAGGCCTCTTGCCCGGCAATACAATCAACATCATCAACACAGACCATGGCCAGGTGTTCCAGTCCCTCCAGCATTTCCGGACTGAATTCAGCATGCTGATTCAACGGGATATAAGCAATATTCAGATCGTGTTGACTTGCCAGATTACACACTGCTTGAAGTAAATGAGACTTGCCGCTGGCAGCTTGTCCCCAAAGATAAATACTGTGAACCGTTTCTCCAAGTGCAATAGATCGACTGACCATGCACGCTTCAGAGTTGGGGCCTTCGATAAAATGCTCGAAATCTGCGGTTTCACGAAAACCAAATTCCAGCGGGATCTGGCCTCCCGAAAGTGGCTGATTCATATCGCGCTATTCATGCATATATACATATTGGCACTATTCCTGTTGGTAGCATGCCTATTGCATCAATCGATAACTACTTGAACTTATCTGTTCCAGGGTTTGACCCAAACCAACTGCCCTTGATATCACTGAGGTATCTGCCTGGGTTGTCAGCAGATAGATGACGCTATCCTGATCTACCTCTTTCACTTCAACTCTGGTCACTGAATTCAAGGATTCGAGATAATTTAATACCTTTGCGTACTGGTTGTAATCGGAAATATCATTAACAAGAATCTCCAGTTCTCCTGACTGCGTATAGGTGCCCGCCTGACCATATCGTTCTGCCAATGTATCTGCCAGACCATCAACACCTTCAATAATCACAGTTTCCGCCAGGTTTCCCTGGGTGACCCAGGTGAACGCATTTTCATCAACGTAGGCTACCCAATGTGCCTCCCATAATTCCGGTAAAATAGCTTCAAGCCTGCCTGTCAAAACGACATTGGCATTGTAGCGCCTTGATGCAGCTAATACCGGATCCTGAAACCTGCCCCAGATATCACTGACCTGTAGTTGACCGGTATCCTCCAGGTCAAGTAATGGATGCACCAATACGATGCCCCTGTTCTTCGCCTGTACTTCCATTTTTTCCACGTAGCCAGAATCATCACTCAAGCCAGAGAATCGTCTACCAGAGGCATCACTCACTGCCAGCCAGACCAATGTTGAAGGGCGCTCCCTGCCCCATGCCGGGATCGCTGCTTCACGCAATACCTTGTTCAGAGATGCACTATTAAACCTGGCCCAGAGATAGAGTTGTCGGCTGCCTGCTTTTTCTTTAGTTCGGTATTCAAACTGTTGTACATATTGATCCGCATCAAATAACAGTTCAGTTACCCCATTACGGGAAGGAACATAACGATCACCCGTTAGCTTGATCAGGACAACACGTAAAACGGCAGCCATGTTCTTTTTCCTGCTACTTGCCGACTGGTTAGATACAGGAACCTCGGCCTCATATAAACCGGAGACTACGACGGCCTGAACAATTACAGGGGAGGAAAATGTAGTGCTGAACAGTAGTACTGTTAAAATATTGACCAGGATTCTTTTCATAATGACGCACGCTATTCAAGAGCCGATGACAAGTCAAGGATTAACCTACCGGAAGTTCCCCGCAAGAAATATGTTTCAGGGATTGCGATGTAAGCAGCTCCCCGATACCATTGCGCCTTGAAAAACGAGAAACCACAAAAACTCAGCTATCAGGATGCCGGCGTCAGTATTGACCGCGGGAATCGACTGGTAGATCGGATCAAATCATCAGCTTCAGCCACCCATGGCAAAGGTGTGATGGGTAATCTCGGTGGTTTTGGTGCGCTTTTTGATATCGGTGCCATGAATTACAGGGATCCGGTACTGGTCTCAGGAACCGATGGTGTCGGTACCAAGCTAAAACTCGCTACCGAGATGAATCAACACAATACTATAGGCATCGACCTGGTGGCGATGTGTGTCAACGATATCCTTGTTCAGGGCGCCAGTCCCTTGTTCTTCCTGGATTATTTTGCCTGTGGGGAACTGGATGTTGATACCGCAAGTGATGTGATTAATGGTATCGCAGAGGGTTGCAAGATCTCGGACTGTGCCCTGATTGGCGGTGAAACAGCTGAAATGCCAGGCATGTACGCCGCAGGAGAATATGATCTTGCAGGTTTTTGTGTCGGTGCAGTCGAACGCGCAGATATTATAGATGGCAGCACTGTTGCGGCTGGCGATATCCTGATCGGCATTGCCTCAAGTGGACCACATTCCAATGGCTATTCACTGATTCGTAAAGTTCTGGAAGTTTCCGATGACAGCCTGGCAACAGAATTCGAAGGACGGACTCTTGGGGAAGTACTGCTGGAACCGACAAGAATTTATGTCACAGCCATTAAACAACTTTTTCAAACCTGTGATGTAAAAACCTTATCTCACATTACGGGTGGCGGACTAACTGAAAATTTACCACGCGTTATTCCTGAGAATGTTCAGGTGACTATAGATACCCGGAGCTGGGAACTGCCTGCTATTTTCAAGTGGCTACAAACTGAAGGGAATATCGAATCTCAGGAAATGTATCGTACTTTCAACTGCGGTGTGGGCATGGTGGTTTGCGTTACAGAAAAAGATAAGGATGCAGCAATGCAATCTTTAAAGACATCCGGTGAAACTGCATGGGAGATTGGTAAGGTTGAAGTTAAACAGGAAGGGAGTGACATAGTCCTCTTTAGTTAAGCAATCCTTCAGTCACTTTTGGTTTTTGTCACTGTCTCCTGAACCGCAGCCAGAAATCCTCGCAAAATACTCACTTCATTTTCATCAAGGTGAGCACGATTAAATAAAGATTTTAACCGGCGCATGAGTTTTCTCGGCTGTTGAGGATTTAAAAAACCAACATCAATCATACTTTGCTCCAGATGATCGTAAAAATAAGTCATTTCATCTGCGGTCGCCAATCTTGTTTTTTCTTCATTATCTATTTTATCTACGGCATCTGATTGTAAGAGCTGATTAAATTCATAACATAATATCTGTACTGCTGATGCCACATTCAGTGAACTAAACTCAGGATTCGTTGGTATCTGCAAAATGACGTTACAGTACTCCAGCTCTTCATTACTCAATCCCGAACTTTCTCGACCGAACACCAGGGCCACTGTGCCGAGTTTTAACATTTCTGATAATTTTGGTGCGTACTCACGGGGAGTGAAGACAGAATGTGAAATGGATCGTGGCCTGGCTGTACTTGCGACTACTGTGACACATCCCTGCAAGGCCTCTTCAAGCGAATCGCAAACAACCACTCTGCCCAGGATGTCATCCGCACCAGCAGCACGCGCTGTTGCCTCTGCATTTGGATAAATCTTTGGTTTCACGAGATAAAGATTATTATATCCCATGGTCTTCATGGCTCTGGCCGCAGCACCAATATTACCGGGATGGGTAGTTTCAACCATCACCACCCTGATGTTTTCTATAAAATGACTATTCATACACATAAGATTCCTCATCTTCATTCGGAATGACAGACAGTAAAAAGCATTCTGAATGACAATCTTCCCTCTGTCATTTCGAACCTTCACTTATTTGTTTGTCGAATGTTTACCTTACCCTCTCATACCATTTCGAATCGATATGGGTGAGAAATCTATCCCAATAAACAGTATTGAAGTAATTTTCCAGTGTTCCATTACCCTGTGTTCCATTAGAATGGAACATATTATTATTCTTAAATATTATTTTTGCTATTTTTTCGGAGTCGTCTATGAATCCCATGCTCAATATTGCAATCCGTGCGGCGCGTGCCGCAGGAGACGTAATTATACGGCAAATTGATCACGTACAGGATTTACCTGTGATCAGGAAAAGCAGGAATGACTTTGTCACCGAAGTTGATAAACATGCTGAAATGGCCATTATTGACACACTCCGCAGTTCATTTCCAAATCATGCTTTTCTGGCTGAAGAGAGTGGCCAACAGGGCGAAAGCCCCTATTTATGGATCATTGACCCATTAGATGGCACCACAAACTATCTACATGGTTTTCCGCAGTATGCAGTTTCAATTGCACTACAACACCAGGGAGAACTTGTTCAGGCTGTTGTTTATGACCCCTTACGACAGGAGTTATTTACCGCCAGTCGTGGTGAAGGTGCAATGTTGAATAACAGACGCATACGCGTCAGTAAGCAAAAAAATCTTGAAGGTGCATTACTCGGCACGGGCTTTCCCTTTAAAGAGCAGGAACGCCTGGATGAATATCTTGATTCTTTCAAGGCCCTGTTCCCGATGACGGCAGGTATTCGGCGGGCCGGCGCGGCATCACTTGATCTTGCCTATGTTGCCTGTGGCAGACTGGATGGTTTCTGGGAATTGGGATTAAAATCCTGGGACATGGCTGCGGGGGCCCTGCTGATAAAGGAAGCAGGTGGCCTCATCAGTGACCTTGACGGCAAAGATACTTATTTAAAAAATGGTGACGTTATCGCTGCGAACCCGGACATCTTTGATGAGATACTGGCACATATAAATAAACCAGATGAATAAGGAACTGCATAAGAATTCAAAAATATATGTTGCCGGACATAACGGTCTGGTGGGTTCAGCTATTGTAAGAAAACTTCAGACGGAGAGATTTGATAATCTGCTATTAAGAGCTCATCATGAACTTGAATTAACAGATCAAAACGCTGTTAAAGAATTTTTTGACACAGAGAAACCCGAATTCGTTATCCTGGCAGCTGCCAGGGTGGGCGGTATTTATGCAAATAATACCTATCCTGCAGATTTCATATTCCAGAATATAGCAATACAAACCAACGTCATCCATGAAGCAAAAGTTTCCGGTGTAAAAAGGCTGCTTTTCCTGGGCTCATCTTGCATCTATCCAAGAGATTGTCCGCAACCAATTAAAGAAGAATATCTGTTATCTGGACCATTAGAAGCCACAAACCGTCCGTATGCGATCGCCAAAATCTCTGGTATAGAAATGTGCTGGTCATACAATCGTCAATACGACACACAGTACATGGCAGTAATGCCAACCAATGTTTACGGCCCGGAAGATAATTATGACCTGGAGACATCTCACGTCGTACCAGCACTTATTAGAAAATTTCATGAAGCAAAGATAAAAAATGAGAACTCAGTGGATGTATGGGGCACTGGTGAACCCAGGCGTGAGTTTATTCACAGTAAAGATTTGGCTGATGCCTGTATACACTTACTCAGTCAAACAGAAGATATATTGAAATCCAGTTTTTTAAATAGTGATTCAGTGCCTTTGATTAATATAGGCTGTGGAACGGACCAAACAATCAGTGAACTGGCATATATCATCAAGAATGTGACTGGCTTTGAAGGTGATATTCGATGGGATACTTCAAAGCCGGATGGAACACCGCAAAAACTGTTAGATGTATCTCGTATGTCAGAACTGGGTTGGGATGCAAAAATCAATCTTAACGATGGAATTGCTCTGACATACGAAAATTATGTTCTTTCATTGAAATAGTTTATATATTCTTTATCCATATTAATTCAAATACCCATAAGACATGTCCTATACACTCTCTGTTGTCATACCTTGTTATAACGAAGTAGCGTCAATTGAAGAACTACTCAAGTCAGTAAGAAATGTCCCCATTGATAATATTGAAATTATTGTTGTTGATGATGGATCGACTGATGGAACAAGAGAATTAT
>JAIVVP010000053.1:0-8278 GCA_049189775.1 Gemmatimonadota bacterium
ATGCTAAATGTCGCTAGTTTCATAGAGCTTATCCTTCCACTATCTGAGATTTCAAATTGGGTACAACATGTTCACCCATTAACTTAATGGTCTCCAGATTGTCTTCTTCAGTAGCACCAACGACTTCAAGCAAGGGCAGATTCAGACCAGCATCCACCAGTTCCTGGGTGATTTCCAGACAATCTTCCGGGCTACCAGAGATGACCGTAAACTTACGCATCATTTCGTCTGTCACCAGATGCGTCACGTTATCCTGGGTACCGGCGGCAATAGCTTCGCGGAATGGTTCCCAGGCGGAATCGGGTAAACCGGAACCCGCCAGAATCACATCGTTCTTGATATTGCGGATCTTGTTCACCACATAAGTGCCAGTGTAACTACGAGTAGCATCTCGTGCCTTGTCACCATCTTTGGAACAAGCGCATAGAATCACGCCGCCAACCGGGAAGTCAGCAGGTAACTTACGGCCAGCCTTTTCTGCGCCTTTATTCATGTTGTCGATGGCATATTCCAAAAACGCAGGTGAGGTCAGACCGGCAGTCAACATACCGTCACTTTCACGACCAGCCAGTCGCTGCATGAAGGGACCAGTTGCCCCCACATAAATTTGTATGTCTGTGCGCAGGCCATCACCTGCCCGATCATAGGCTGGCATGGTAGATTCGTACAAATCACCCTTGTAGGAAAAGGCTTCACCGCTGAAGACCTTACGCATGATATCCATGGACTCGTGATGAACATGGACCGGTTTCATGACATCAATGTCGTATTCCAGATATTCGATACCCACCTTACCGACACCAATACCCATGATGAAGCGACCGTTGGACAGTTCATCGATGGCGGCGGCTTCCGCAGCTTGTACCGTTGGATGCCTGATATAGGGAGAGGTAATACCAAGTCCTACTGGGATCTTCTTGGTCGCAAGCGCGACGGCGGCCAGGGTAGCAAAACAACCACGTGACTCCAGACCATACTGACGAAACCAGTGATAGGCCTCGGCGATCCAGAAACCACCCATTAAATTGGATGCCTCGGTCTGCGCTGCATATTTCTGCATCGATGACATTGGCTCGTAAGACTTGAATATGACGCCCACTTTGGGGCTAACAGAAGTGCTCATTTTGCTTATCTCCTAATTTTTGGCAATTAGTGATGGAGTAACAACATAACTAATCGACAACATATAAAATAATTTAGGATATATTAATACCCACAGAGCAGATCGTCTTGACTTTGGACGTTTGAGGAATTGACTGCTAGTGCACCTAGCCCGGGTATTGCATAAGTATCCGGATTAAGTCTCAGAGATTTCCTGAGCAGGGATGGATTGTTTGGCTCGTTGGCGTAATTCTGTCGGTGAAATACCGAACCGATTCCTGAATGAACGACTAAAATGAGCTGAATCATTAAAGCCTCTGCGAAAAGCGATTTCACTTATTCTTGATTGTACCTGGGATGGATCCAGCAAATCACTTCGTGCTGCCCTGAGCCTTCTTTCCCAAACCCATTTCAGGAGTGTAGTAGTCCCCGATTGACTGAATAAACTATGAAGATAACGGGTTGAGATCTTATTTGCCTTGGCAACCTTACCCGGTGTCAGATCAGAATCCATATAATTCTCCTCTAGATAAGCATAAATACGATTCAATAAGGCAGATTGTTTGGACGCAGGCTTCAGTTCATAAGATTTAACCGAAGACCGAGTCAGTGCTCCAGTTAATTCGAGCAAACTTTGTGTCAGGGTATATTGTTCTGTAATAGATAAGGTTTGTGCTTCAAAAGCAACCGATTTCAGCAGCTCATTTACGATTCGACCTAAACCTTTATTAGGCAAATTTCCTATCACGACATTCTGATTGCAACTTAATAACCTTTCTCTGAAAACATGGTTTGGAATACGAACAATCAATCTTCGACTAGGCACTTCGTATTTAATTGTGTAGGGAAGCCCCCCGGCCATCAGGGCCAGATCCCCTGGCTTAAGAACATAGGTTGAGTCTGCCTGCTGGATACGGACCCTACCATGTAACAATGTGGTCAGAAAGTAATCTTGATTGGCATCTTCATTAATATGGTTTGGATTACGCTTGATGACGACAGGGTCAATAGTAATATCATAAACGATCAACCCACCTGGCAAATCAAATTGATTACATTCAAAGGTTGAAAAATTTCTGTCCTCAAATTGCAGGGCATCAACATGAACAATTGCATCACGAATTGATTCCTTTAATCCTTCGATATCTCTTTTGTTTTTTTCTGATGATTTCTTAGCCATACAAACAACTAGCCTCATGCTTGAGATCAATAATTGATATCACTCATACCACCACCATTATAATTCATAAATACCTAAGCCTGTTCATTTTTATCCTGAAAATTACTAATGGCCTCTTGAGTATCAAAATCGAGCAACACACCTGAGTCCTGCATAGCTACTTCATGGACAACATCATCATATTTAAATAATAAATGTTTTGCACCAACATCGCCTTCCAGTTGCAACATCTCATTTATAAATCTGCGCGACCATAAAATTGGATTGCCACGTTTGCCCCGATAAGTCGGCACACATATCTCACGACCAACATCCGGATTAAACTCATTAATAAGCTGTTTAATGCCGGTGCTCGTTACCATCGGCATATCACCCAGACAAATGATAACCGCATCAATGGTATCATCAACAGATCGTAAACCGGCCACCAGTGAAGTACTCAAGCCCTGTTCATAATCCGGGTTATCAACAAAGCTGACATCATAACTGTTTAACGCATTTTTAATTTGCTCAGCTTCAAAACCGGTAACAACATTAATTCTATCAAGGCAAGATTCATTCAGGGTTTTGGCGACAAGTTCGATCATTGGAAAATTATCAAGCTTCATCAATAGTTTGTTCGCGATACCCATACGACGTGATTGACCTGCAGCCAACACAATTGCCGCTATCCTGTGGTGTTTTTTTTTCAACTTATTTTTACCTGTTTGTATCATTCTCGGCTGTGGTCTATCAGCAATTTCTTTTAACAATCCTCCAAGACCCATATGCATTATATCTCTTGATGTTACTGACACATCAGCAAACAACCTGTCCAGAACCATGTCGAAACCATTAAATTTAGGTGAGCGGGCACAGCCTGGCATTCCTAGAATATACTTTCCATAGCAACTACCCAATAACAAAAGATTACCTGGATCAACTGGCATACCAAAATGAATAATTTCACCATTACATATAGTAATCGCAGAAGGAATAATATCATTACGATCGGCAACGGCGGTTGCACCCGATATAATAAACATATCGACATGAAATTCCTCTAGCTCTTTGATTGCTTTTACCACTTCTTCTATATCATGCTGGCAATGAATCTCTTTCACAATAAAACTATTAAGACTTGCAAGACGTTGTGATAACACCTTTGATGTTTTATCTAGAATGCCTTGCTTAAGTCCGTTTACAGTGGTTTGAATGAAACCGATCGACTTAGGGTTAAATGGTGCAACACTAACAATATTGCTTGCCTCTTTTGCAACAGTCAAACATGCTTGTAGCTGTGAATTTGTAACTGCATAAGGAATAATCTTGATAGTAGCAATTAACTGTCCACGGTAAACCGGAACAAATGGTTCCAATGTGGCGATAGTTAGGGATTCATGGACCAGGTTAATTT
Organism: Gemmatimonadota bacterium; assembly: GCA_049189775.1. Classification (GTDB taxonomy): domain Bacteria; phylum Pseudomonadota; class Gammaproteobacteria; order Eutrophobiales; family Eutrophobiaceae; genus SMWN01. The sequence continues at coordinate 3,678 of JAIVVP010000053.1, forward strand.
TATTCAGAGATATTTTATCGATGACAAGCAATCCATCATTACTCGCTTTCAGGTTGCAACGTCCTGTTGTTGGCTTTTCGACATCTACCATGTCTCCAGCAATTGCGCTGGCAAGATTTTCAGCAGCTATGTCTTCGCAAATATCATCTGTAGAAAGGATTGCCACCATCACCGAACGATAACCATTTTTCTCCAATTCTATTACATCTTTTCTGCTTAGTACGGTGCCTTTTTTTAACTTGCGATTATCCAAGTTAAGGCTATGTGCGAGAATAGTATTTTCTGCTTGATGTAATGAAATTTCTTTGAAATCCATTAAACACCTCTTACAAGTATGAAAACTATTCTATATAAATCCCCATCTGGAAGAGAACACACTGATATGCTCAACCCTAGCTGGATTTCAACTCACTAACAATGAACTTTGGTTTGAAGATTGTAATCCATGCAGTAACCAGAAAGATTGACGCCATGGCATTAAGTATCAACATAACAGATAACAATAGCGCAGCATCAGCCTGAAAACGTAATGTTGAAATGAATACCCACATAATGATACCACCTATCAAAGTCAGGGCAGTAAATGCAACGGCGACTCCAGTTGTGCTGATTGCCCTGATAACGGCATCGGTTATATCTGTATAGTTATGCGCTTCCTCTCTGATACGATCCATAATATAGATTGAATAATCGATACCCACACCAATACCAACGGCAATAATCGGTACGGTATTTACATTGATACCCATACCAACAATTCCCATATAGGCATAGGAAAGTGTCGTCGCAAAAGTCATCGCTAATACCATCAAAAATCCTGCATGGAAAGACCAGTAAAAAACCGTAACGAATATAAAGATCAGGAGTAACACCAATGGAATAACTACGATATTGGTATGATAAGCTGCTTCATTAATCGCAGCTGTTACACCGATAGTCCCCCCGGCCAGTTTTATTTTCAGACCTTCTACCTTGTCACCAAATTCATCTCTCCAGGCTTTAACCTGATGTATCGCCCTTCGAATCGTTTCGCCTTTATGGTCTTTATAATAAAAAACCATGTTGGCATGTTTCTCATCTGCATCCAGAAATTCAAGTAAGCCTCCTTGTATCGGGCTTGACATCATGAAAGCGAACATCAAACCACCAACGTAGGAAGGATCTTCGGGAACCTGTTGCCAACGAGGATCGTCGTTATGCAATATTCGATTGACTGAAACGATCAGATTCGGGAGCCCCTTGGCACCACCCATTTCGGGATCAAGTAACATCTGATTTTGAAAATGCGCCAGCGCATTAATGACATCCGGCTGTTTCAAGCCACCATTTTCATCAGTTTCAGCAATAACAAATAATTCTTCAGATCCAGGGAAACGGTCATTAATCGCCTTTGAAGACACATTGTAATCATGGTCAAGATAAAGCAAAGGTGAGCCAGGTTCCGCCTCACCAACTTGTACCCATGAAGAAAAATACCCTCCTGCCCCCAATAGCAATACAGATATAAAGAGAATAGCAGTTGCCCGCTGTCGGGTAGCCAACGCCAAAGCAATCTTGGGAAATATTTTTCGTATTAATCCGCCATGCATACCTGTCTCTTTTGGTTTAGGCATTACGGATAACAATACCGGAAGTGGGATTAGCACGGTAAATATGACACAGAAAGCCCAGAGTGATGCGTATTCAGCTAATTTATCGTTAATGGGGACTGAACCCAATGATATTAATAACAGACCAATTGCATCTGAAATAACACCGAGAGTCCCTGGCCTGAATAAACTTTCAAATGTGTTACGTGCAGCCCGTTTACTGTCTTCACACTCCTCCAGTTCCAGATAATAACGCTCAACAATTTGAATGCCGTGCGACATCGCACGTGCGGATATTAGAAATGGAATAACCATCATCAGCGGATCAAGGTTATGGCCCAATAATGAAAGAATACCAACCCCCCATATTGAGGTCAGAACTATCCCGATAACTGGAAAAATAATGCCGTAAAGACGTCTGAAATATATGACCAGGAGACATAGCATAATAAGGATGGTGTATAAAAATATCTGCAGAATTTCGCCAACATAACTAGACACCCAACCAACCAGAACAGGTTGACCAGTAGCATAAATATTAATACCCGCTGTTGCCTCTTTTTTACGAATCTTCTGCAGACCATCAAACACCTTGCGGTAATCCAGTTCACCTTCGTGTAGCGTTCCCTTTATCAATGCAGATTTAAGATCGGGAGAAACCAGTAGACCGTAGACACGTGGATTGGATATAACATCGTCACGCATCTGCATAAGTTCTTCATCACTATATCCACCTTCCTTGGTTGGGTCATAATGTGGTGTGGACTTGATATTACCCACTTCACTCAACCATATTTTTCTTGTTGTACGATGCGTCAGGCTGTTAAGAAGGTTATGGTTAATAGAGGGCAATTGATCAACAGCCTGGGTTATTCGATGAATACGATCCAGTGTATCGTTGGTAAAGATAGTTCCCTCTTTAACCTCAATGGAAATAATAAGGTTATTCGCACCCCCAAATGTATCCCGAATATCATTGTGTAATTGTATATATGGATGCTCCTGGGGAAGGAGATCGGCAAAATCCGAGACTATTCTTACTGCAGGGATTTGAGTGGCAAAAAACACAGTGACAAGTGCTACAGTTGTCAGGACATAAATCGGATATTTAAATACTACCGCATCTATTTTATGTAGTTGTTGAACGAATTTATTCAAACCCTTCCCCCCAATCTCATTCCTGCAAATAAATAACTCTAGTTAAGCCTGAGTTTATGTAGGGCGCCCGCCCCTCCTGCCAAAAGAATAGAATTATCATCTAAAGGTAGCACTGCACGCAGATAAAACCGTATGGGGAAATCATGTGTCAGTCGTTGCCACTGTCCATCGATATATTCCAGTACCATGCCATTATCACCCACAGCAAATAAAGCTGAGTCACTAGCCTTAATCCCATACAGTGGTGCATCAATATTAGTTGGCTGAAACTGCCAGCTATTTCCGCCATCCTTCGTGTGTAGAATCTTGCCCCTGAGTCCAACAACCCACCCAGTTTCAGCATCCTTGAAGTAGCTTGCCTGGGGATAAAATTCACCAGGTAATGGATCCAAATAGCCCCATGTTTTACCGCCATCGCTACTTTTCAATACCGTGCCAAACTCACCAATCGCAAGAGCGATTGTTTCATTGATGAATTGTAATGATGTCAACATTAAATCTTCATCCAAAGACTGTGTTTTCCATGACTCACCCATATCCGGACTGGACATGATAGTACTGAAGCTTTCAACCACCCATATCTGATTATTCTGATCACAACTAATGGCCTGCGGAACCTCGGTTGAATCAATCGGTTTTTTATTCCATGTTTTTGCGTTATCACTACTCACCCAGATATGATGGTCAAAATCAAGAATGACATAAGAACCATCAGGACATGATGTAATATCAATAAGAGGAGGATGGTCTGGTAATATCTGCCTTGACCAATTTTCACCATTGTCCCTAGAGGTGACAACCACACCTGCCGACCCCACGACAACAACTGAATTATCATTTGTCGAAGCAGCCTGATAATGATCAAAACGTAAAATGGCCTGGTCAGCCTGAGCCTGGACACCTTCCAGGTTGAGTGGTGCTTCACAGGCAGTACTAAACAGCACCTGTAATAGTAAAAAGGTACGTGTAAATGAAAGCTTTGAAAACACTTTTTTAGCTTGTAGCTTGCACATAAAATCTATATTCGCCCTAACAACATATATTTAGATAGAACTTGATTATGCAAATCAGAAAATTATTATTAACCACTACTTATTCAACAACTAATATAAATGTCCTATAATCAACGATTTATAAAAACCAGGCTATGCTGATCACAAATATTGTCCGACAACGCATAGCTTCCATACGGTTCCGTATGTATAATAGGTTACAGTTTTGGGAATGGCAAGAAACTTGTGAAATTTTGTCCCTTCAATGATGGGAAAGGTGACACCAAAAACGGTAAAGATCCCTGAAGCCACAAAATACTGACCGATAGTGATGGCTTTTTCACTCATCCATTCCGGCGCGGCACCCGCCACCGGAAGATCCGCCAGGCTGTCTCCCAGACCACCTGTTTTCACCATTTCAGAACAGGCAATCAGGATTCGACTGTTATCCACGCACGCGCCCATCCCGAGCACCGGCGGCATCCCGACCGTTTCACAAACCTCCCTTAAGCCCGGACCAGCCAATAAAGCGGCTTCGGGTGTGGTCAAACCTGCTTTTGCAAGGGCAACCTGTGAGCATCCGGTTTGGACGACCAATACATCGTTTTTAATCAGTTCCTTCACCAGTTCCACATGGACCCAATCCTGTCTCACTCTTGGGTTGGTACACCCGACCACACCGGCGACACCTCGAATCCGGCCGTTGATGATGTTGTCATTCAGCGGTGTATAAGAAGATCGAAATGTCCCACCCAGCATGTACTGGAGATATTCATGGGAAAATCCATGGACACCCCGACTGACCTGCTTTGGAATTTCAATTGGATATTTGCGGTTTTTAAACCGAGTGATCGCCTTAATA
>JAIVVP010000054.1:0-8199 GCA_049189775.1 Gemmatimonadota bacterium
ATTACTGATCCTATTCACGAGTCCAGTGGTGATTTTCTGATTAAAACAATGGGTAGTGCCGGCGGCGGTCACATCAGGCATTACCTAAATGATAGTTCCAAAAAAGATAGTTCATTGGCATCTAAGAGTTTTTTACAGGCATTTCTGAGGGGAAAAAATTATTCTGCGACATTTATTGCCGACGGACAATCAGCCTATGTGTTTGGCTTCAACGAAACATGGGTCTGTAAGGAAAATAGTGATTTTACCTTCGCCGGTGCGGCTTCAAATGTAAGCCTGTCGAATGAACTACGCCAACAGGTGACTGATGCCATTCGAAGAATAGTCGCATTATTCAAGCTCAAAGGTCTTTGTGGCCTGGATTTTATTGTCGAGGAGTCAGGAAAATATTCCATTCTTGAAGTGAATCCACGGCCCACGGCAACGTTTGAGCTGTATGAGACCCAGGGGAGTTTATTTACCCACCACCTGGCTGCTTTTCAGGGAAAAATAACAGAACCTGAACTGGATCAAACAAGGTCTCGGGCGCTGGGGCTATTATATGCTGGGAAAAGTATTACAATACCGCGTCTGGATTGGCCGGAATGGGTGACAGACAGACCACAGGCTGGCAAACAAATCGCCATTGGTGAACCTGTTTGCACGGTACATGCCGAAGGGCTGGCTGTGGAAGATGTCAAACAACAACTGAAAACAAGACTTGCCGATCTAAGAGGATCATTAGGATTTACAGTCGAAGCTGCCTAATCGTTTCAAAATCCGAAATTAATAACAAGAAAATCCGTGAACGGATAATTTAAGCAGTAACTTAAAACTCTTTTTGCCAACTAATAAAATAATCAGGTGAATTCTTATGTCTAAACTGAATGATAGTAATTTCCCCAGCGTTAACGTGCTAAGTGCACCTATTGTGCAATCTTTAATCGATAATGCCGACGCCCTGCGTTTAGGTATTTCAAAAATGAGTAATGGCACAACAGTAATAGATGCGGGAATTGATGTCAGGGGAGGGCTGGAAGCGGGTCGTCTGATATCGGAAGTCTGTCTGGGAGGGCTTGGCAGTGTCAAACTTCGTGCCTCAACAAATTTTGAGAATTGGTCCTGGCATGTAGATGTGCACACATCACACCCGGTTATTTCATGTCTGGCCAGTCAATATGCTGGCTGGAGTCTTTCACATGGTGAAGGCAAGGGCGCCTTTAATGCTTTGGGTTCGGGACCTGGTCGCGCCATGGGCAGCAAGGAAGAATTGTTTGAAGAACTGGGTTATAAAGATAAAGCTGATTCAGCATGTCTGATAATTGAGGCTGATGCTAACCCACCTGTTGAAATCGCCGATAAGATTGCTGAAATGTGTGGGATTTCCGCAGATAAACTGACCCTGATAATAACGCCGACATCGAGCCTGTGCGGTAGCGTTCAGGTGGTCGCCAGGGTGCTGGAAACCTCATTACACAAGGTCCATGCACTGGGCTTTGACCTCTCCAAGGTTGTTGATGGTGCGGGTAGTGCACCTATCTGCCCACCCGGAGTAGATTTTCTCACTGCAATGAGCCGTACTAATGACGCTATCTTATTTGCCGGGCAGGTTCATCTGTTTTTGCAGACTGGTGATGAAGAGGCTGAAGAATTGGCGAATAATTTACCGAGTAGTGCATCAAATGATTATGGCAAGCCTTTCGGTGAAGTATTCAAGGACGTCGAATATGATTTTTACAAGATTGATCCAATGTTATTCAGCCCCGCCAGAGTCGCTGTGACTGCAATGGACACTGGCAATACCTTCCATGCTGGAAAAATAGATCTGGCATTATTGGATAAATCATTCAGTAACAAGTGTGGCTGATATAGCACCTAAAGTTGCAATTGTTACGGATGATCCTGGCTGGCACGGGCGTCAGCTCAAGGAAGCATTGGCTGCACATGGATTAAGTAGCCAGTATGTTTCTTCCATGGATTGCCATATGGATATTGGTGAACCTGGTACCGAGATCAATCTTCCCGGTTTTGAGCAAGATCCTTTAGCTGTTTTTGTCCGAGGTGTGCCGGGGGGTACGCTTGAACAGGTTATTTTCCGGCTGAATATTCTGCATGCCTTATCTGATATGGGCATTGTTGTGTATAACAATCCACGCGGTATTGAGCGAACGGTCGACAAGGTGATGACCAGTTTTCTACTCAAGCAAGCCGGCATCCCCACACCAAATACCTGGGTGTGTGAAGCAAAAGAAAAGGCCGAGTTTATTTATCAGCAAGAGTGTGGGCAGGGGAGAAAACTGGTTTCAAAACCACTGTTTGGTTCACAGGGAGTTGGTGTGCAACTGCTTGATAGTGATACAGGGCTAATTCACGACGAAACCTTTGCCGGAGTTTATTATTTGCAATCCTTCATTGACTGCGGAGATAAAGACTCCTTTGACATCAGGGTCTTTGTCATCAATGGCAAGGCACAAGCTGCAATGACACGGCGCAGCACACACTGGATCACCAATCGCGCCCAGGGCGCTGAATGTGAAGTCCTGAAACTGGATGCAGAATTAAGTCAATTGTCAGAGGCCGCCGTCAAGGCCGTCGGCATTGATTATGGTGGTGTTGATTTAATCCCCGATGCCAGGGGTCGTCTGCAAGTCATTGAAGTAAATAGTATTCCTGCATGGTGGGGGCTACAAAAGGTCACGGATTTCAATATTGCCTCATGCCTGATCGATGATATGGTCAATCGCCTTGGCAACGCTAATTCATTAACAGTCCTGCCCTGAAATCAGTATGACTCATCCCAGCCAGGCATCCAGATTACAGGATGCGGTCATGAATAGTTTCATCACCGAGGTAAATTCACTGAAACCCGGGAATGTCAGCCCTTATTCCGAAGGCCACGACATGACCGTGGCAGATTTTGTCAAAAGTGCAGAATTAGCCACCCCAATATTGTGTGATCCCTCATTGTCAGTGGGAGAACGCATACTCGAAAGCGTCAAGATGACCATGTCCGAGGTCGGATGCAATACCAATCTCGGCATGTTGCTATTATTTGCCCCCCTGATCCGGGCCGCAGAGCTTGGAGTAGCAACACTTCACTCGAACCTTGGAATGGTTCTACATGAACTGGATGAAAATGATACAGCCTGCATCTTTGCAGCCATCAGTCATGCCAGCCCTGGTGGCCTGGGCGAGAGCGAAAAATATGATGTGAATAAACAGTTAGATGACAGTATTACCCTGCAAATGGCGATGACAGAAGCAAAAGACAGGGATTTGATTGCCAAACAATATGTTACAGATTTTGCGGATATATTTTCACAGGGATTTATATCCGTGAGGGACTTTTCAGCACGGTGGAATAGTGTACAATGGGCGGCTGTAGCCTGTTATATGGGGTTTATGGCTGAGTTTCCTGATTCACATATCAGGCGAAAATACGGACATGAAGTCGCAGAACAAATAAAAATAAATGCGGCTCCCATAGCAACAGCATTTCGAGAACAAGATAGCCCGGAAGAGGCTACTGAGATGCTGATGAAATTCGACAAGGCACTGAAACAAAAAGGCGTTAATCCAGGAACCAGCGCAGATTTAACTGCTGCAAGTCTTCTGGTTTACCATTTAGGGAAAACTGATTTATAGAATTGTTGGTGTATAGATATTTTTATCTGTACGTCGGCTTATTTGGACGGGGAGTTGATCCCCATATTTTTAAACTACTAGATTAGGAAAACAGACTATGTCTATATTAGGAAAACTGTTTGGCTTTCTAGCTGGAGGAGATAATAAAATGGCAGTTATTGATAGAGTATTACTTGGTGAAGCATTGGTTGGTGACGGCAACGAAATTGCCCATATTGATTTGATGATGGGTCCTCGCGGAAGTGCTGCTGAAACAGCTTTTTGTAATGCCCTGACAAACAATAAAGATGGTTTCAGCACTCTATTAGCTGTTGTTGCTCCAAACCTGGCTTGTAAACCTGATACAATTCTTTTCAACAAAGTTACCATCAAAGGTGGCAAACAGGCTGTACAAATGTTTGGTCCTGCACAGCGTGCTGTTGCTATGGCGGTTATGGATTGTGTTGAAGATGGCACTATCCCGGCTGATGAAGCTGATGATATCTTTATCAGTGTTGGTGTATTCATTCACTGGGAAGCTGATGATGATGCTAAAATCCAGGACTTCAACTACGAAGCTACCAAGCTTTCAATTAAACGTGCTGTATCTCGTGAGCCAAAATCTGCTGAAGTATTGAGCAAGCGTGGTTCCGCAGCTCATCCTTACGCTGCACACGAATAATATATAGTTATATATGTTATAAAAATAATACGAAGCTGTTTTACAGCATAGTTTTATTATTAAATGCCCCGTTTTACGGGGCATTTTTTTTTGTGAATTTTAATAATGTGTCAGGTGTAATTTGTTGCGTATGCAGTGCTGTCGCAATCAGCACACCATCAATACCCATATCATTTAATATTTGCAAATCGTCTTCATGACGTACACCGCCTGCAGCATATATTTTTCTATCACCAGCAGTTTTTTGTAACTCGGAAATGAGTTTGTAATCTGGCCCATTATTAGAGCCAACCCGTGAGAGGCTCATGACGATAATTGTTTCTGGCCACAGGTCTGTTTTTTGTAATAAATCTTGATGACCAAAAAAATTATTTGTCTGGAAATCCAGAGATAAAATAATTTCCGGGCTTAATGTGACAAGCTCATTCAATGTTTCCGGAGAAATATTTGTTTCGCTGCCAATTACATGTTGCCTGCGTGACTGAATATCAAGTTCGATTGCTGTGGATATGCCCTGATCAACCCAGAATGAAACAGACTGAAATTTATTCAGTAACTGTTCAATTATCTGGTCATTATTTGTACGGCCCTGGATGGCATCAAGATCAGCAATATAAACTGTTTTAAACGGGTATGTGTCAATGAAGGCTTGTACAATATCCTCCGGACAATGACCATTGCAAAGAGAAGTCTGTAGTGGACGATAATTTCTACGCTGTCCTTTGACGGCGTGGACAACCTGATTCTGACGAATATCAATGACTGGAATAATTTCCATATGAAAGTAGTTTGGGTATATGCGTTTATTTATTTGTGAGTTTATCACGGGTGGTGGTCTGCAAGACAAGGAATTGCCTGGTGGTTTAGCCAGACAAGGCAATATGATGCTTGAAGCCGTGCTCACCGATCTTCTGCAAACAGGCATCACAGATATTATTACCACACGGGATGATCGTCTTGATGAACTTTCACTTCCTGTAAAAAAAATCGCAATCAATGGGGATATTTATAATAGCTGGCAATCTTGCATGGATGATGCGGATGCGGTTTTGATTATTGCACCTGAGAGTGAACATGTTTTATTTAACTTAACATTAATGGCAGAACGGTCTGATTGTTATCTTTTGGGGAGTTCTTCAGGATCAGTACAGATTAGCAGTAGTAAATTAAAGACTGCTAATTTACTGCATAAAAATAATATAACTTGTATAGAAACATCAGCATTAGAAGATAAAACTTTTCATGAATCTCAAAATGGCTGGGTGATCAAACCGGATGATGGTGTTGGTGCAGAAGATTGTTATTTCTGTGCTGATAGAGATGAAGTGGATAAATTAATAAGCTCAATCAATACTGAAAATTTTGTGATCCAGGAATATGTCCCCGGTACTCCAGCAAGTCTTTCAATGATTTGTTACCAGGGCAAGGCCCAATTATTAGCCTGTAATAAACAAATGTTCAGTTTCGATCCCGATAGCCCTACTGCAAAAGGTAAACTGCAGGGACTTGTCGTCAATGGGATGTTAGAAAAGTGGGATCTGTTTAATACCGTAGCGCAAAATATTGCCAGGGCAGATACAGGACTGTGGGGATATATTGGCGTTGACCTGATAGTTACTGAAGCTGGCGCTGTCGTCGTGGAGATAAACCCTAGACTAACAACTTCCTATGTTGGCTTAAGGCGGTCATTATCTATAAATCCTGCGGAATTAATTCTATCCATCTGGCAAAATGGGGTCATACCTGAAGTTAATAAAAAAGACTTTATACCTGTGAATTTACTGTTAGAAGAAGCAAATGTCGTTTAATACATATATTGGCTGGGATATCGGCGGTGCGCATTTAAAAATGGCGTCGATTGATCATAACGGCAGCATAAATTTTGCCAATCAATTGGCGACACCTCTGTGGAAAGGTTTAGACAGCCTGGAAAATGCAATGTCTGAAATGCACAATCAAATTACAGAAGATTCCGTGACGCACACAATTACAATGACAGCAGAACTGGCAGATATCTTCAAGGACAGGGCTACTGGTGTTAAAGAATTAACCGGCTTTCTTGGAAACCATTTCAAAAAAGAAGCATTTCAAATCTATGCCGGGAATAGTGGCTTAATCAAAGCTGATCAGGCAAATTCTTATATCACTGATATCGCATCAGCTAATTGGCATGCGACCGCCAGTTTCGTTGCACAAACTATCAATCAAGGTGTATTGATTGATATAGGCAGCACGACAACAGATATAATTCCTTTTGCATCGGGGCAGTTGCTTAACACCGCTTATACTGATCATGAAAGGTTGCGTGATAACGAACTTGTTTATACTGGCATTATCAGAACACCGGTTATGGCCGTTGTGAATAAAATATATTGTGATGGGCAATGGCAAAATATTGCTGCCGAGAATTTTTCTACGATGGCAGATATCTATCGCTTAACTGGTGAACTCAATGAGCAAGATGACATGATGCCCACAGCGGATGGTGCAGGTAAAACACCATGTGATAGCGCAAGGAGATTGGCAAGGATGATTGGTCTTGATCTTGAGGATGAAAATAACATTCGTCCTTTTGTAGAGATGTCTAAACATATCGCCGATTCACATCTGGAAATAATCAATGAATCATTGTTAAAGGTTTTGTCACGAGATGATTCAAAACGAATAAACTGTTTGGTAGGTGCAGGGGCAGGTCGTTTTCTGGTACGTAAGTTGGCATCAAAAAATAATTTAAAATATATCGACTTTACGGAGTTGTTGAGCTATCCCGAACAGGAAGAACATAAAGTGCTGAGTTGTGCTGCGGCCGTTGCGGTTGCGCAGATCGCGAGGGCAGCCAGTTGACATTTAAATTGACTGAATTGCCTTATGCTCGTGATTCTGCAGAGATGTTTGCTCACTTCGCGGATGAGGACTGGAGTATCTTTCTGGATAGCGCTTATCCATATATCGATTCTGGACGCTATGACGTTATTGCTGCTCGACCCTATATCACCTTGAAGACCTTTGCCGATGAAACAGAAATTGTTTATGCCAGTGGTAAGCGTGAACATTCTTCCGAAGACCCATTCTCAATAGTGAAATCATTGCTTGGAGAAAGAGAAACCAGACTTTCAACAGTACCTTTTGCCGGGGGTGCCCTGGGTTATTTTGCCTATGACCTTGGACGAGGAATTGAAAAAATACCTGATATTGCTGAACATGATATTGCCATGCCTGATATGGCAATTGGTATTTATGACTGGGCGGTGGTGACGGACCATCAACAACGCAGGACATGGTTAACAGGTTATGGAAAAGACGAAAGAACATTTGCTGAATGGAATGATCTGCAAGAACTTCTACAGACAAAAGCAGAACCAAGCGGGCAGAAATTCGAAGTTCTATCTGAGCTTCAATCAAATATGGATGAAGAAATTTACGCGCGAGCCTTTAATAAGATTAAACATTACATTAGAGAAGGAGATTGTTATCAGGTAAACCTGGCACAGCGTTTTTCCATTGATGTTGCCGGTGATCCCTGGGCAGCATATGTAAGATTACGAAAATTAAATCCTGCACCCTATAGCAGTTTCTTCAAGATCCCTGAAGGGGCAGTGTTAAGTACATCACCGGAAAGGTTCTTGAAAGTTGATAATGGTCTGGTAGAAACAAAACCTATTAAAGGTACGCGAAGACGTTCAACGGATGTTTATGAAGACAGGGCATTGAGCGAAGATTTGCTTGAGAGTAAAAAAGATCGCGCAGAGAACCTGATGATTGTAGATCTCTTGCGTAATGATATCGGTAAATCATGTCGTCCCGGCAGCGTGTCTGTTCCTGAATTATTTACTCTTGAAAGTTTTGCCAGGGTACATCACCTGGTAAGTACTGTTATCGGGCAATTGGCAGATAATTATGATGCCCTGGATTTA
>JAIVVP010000055.1:0-8193 GCA_049189775.1 Gemmatimonadota bacterium
TTGCCATGCCATCTTTTGTCGTGCTTTGATGAAATTCAATACGCTCAAATTCATTACTATCTGCTGATACCAGAACAAGCGCCTTATCTGATAAATTTTCAATCTGCAGATACCCTGCCATTATCTTGATGGTAGGCGGTGCTTCACGGATCCATGCATTATGTACCGTAATATTTTCACCTGCAGAAGCCTGATTCAGGGAAAATAGAACAAGAAAAAATGATGTAATGATTAAATTGTGTGACTTCATATTAAAGTATGATTATTTTTCTTTTTAGCTACGTATTTCGAGCTGTTCTATATCTTTGTAATTGTCATTCCCGCGCATGCGGGGATCCAGTCAAATCGGTACCGCCTTAGGGCGGACTTTATTCACTCGGTTTTGTCTCCTGAGTCGCCCTACCTCCTGCGTCCATGCAGTCGTGGATACCGGGTCGCGCCCTGTATGACGAAACTCTTCTTTCTTTCAGGAATTTGGAACATTTATTAACCCCCTGTCAGAAAGCCGATATAATATCAGACATATCCGAGATACCCCGCATCTGGCGGGGTTTCGCTTGTTTAGAAGTGCCGGTGAGACGTTAATACGCATTCAGGACTGTTTTAGATGGAAAACTTGTTAGGACTTTATAATTACTGGGTAGCCATTGCGCTGATGATGATGGGGTTTTACATCGTTATCGCTAATGGAAATTTAATTAGAAAGCTTATCGGCCTGAATATCTTCCAGGTATCCGTATTTATTCTATTTATATCAATGGGTTACCTCACAGGTGGCACAGCCCCTATCTATTCAGAGGCCTACACCCAATATTCAGCACCATTGCCTCATGTCCTGATTCTGACCGCCATTGTCGTCGGTATTGCAACCACCGCACTTGGCCTGGCGTTGACCGTACGTATCTATAAGGCGTACGGCAGCATTGACGAGAGTGAGATCACCGAGATGGACCAGGATTAGTGGGCATATATTCGTGATTTCACAGCATTTACCCGTATTACAGGTTGTTGTTCCCTTATTATTCGCACCGATTTGCGTGTTATTGCGCAGACATAATCTGGTCTGGGGTGTTGTTTTACTAAGCTGTTGGGCAAGTTTTGTCATAGCCACGCTTCTGCTACAACAGGTACTGACCACTGGTGAAATTATTTATGCTATTGGCGGCTGGGACGCCCCCTGGGGTATTGAATATCGTGTAGATGTTCTCAATGCCTTTGTCTTATTAATCATTACCGGGATTGCTTCTATTGTGATCACCTTTGCGCGCGAAAGTGTGCACAAGGAAATCTCGGAAGACCGAATCTATCTTTTTTATACTGCTTTTCTGCTGCATTTAACGGGTCTATGTGGCGTCGTCATCACCGGTGATGCCTTTAACATCTTCGTCTTTATCGAGATTGCCTCATTGTCTTCCTATGCAATGATCAGTGCAGGGCGAGACAGGCGGGCATTACTGGCTGCCTTTCGTTATTTGATACTGGGTACGGTAGGGGCGACATTCATCCTCATTGGTATTGGTCTCATGTATGTCATGACCGGGACATTGAATATCGCTGATATGGCAGAACGTATTCGAGATGTACAGGACACACGTACCATTGTTTCTGCATTTGCCTTTTTTACTGTTGGTGTCTGCATCAAGTTTGGTTTGTTTCCTTTGCATTACTGGTTACCCAATGCCTATACCTATGCGCCCTCAATAGTTTCTGCATTCTTGTCAGGGACCACCAGTAAGGTTTTTATTTATGTCCTGCTCAGATTCCTGTTTACGATATTCGGTGCAGAATATGCCTTTGAAACCATGCATCTGGATATTATTTTGATGGTGGCAGCCTTGTTGGCAATCTTCAGCGGTTCTATCGCGGCGATATATCAGGACAATATTAAAAAAATGCTGGCCTATTCCAGCATTGCCCAGATTGGTTACATGGTTCTGGGGATCAGCCTGGTTTCTGTAAGCGGGCTCATGGCCAGCATATTACATCTATTCAATCATGCCTTGATCAAGACAGCCTTGTTTATGGTCGTCGCATGTTTCTTTTTTCGTTTTGATTCAGTCTCATTGAAAGACCTAAAAGGCGTCGGTAGACAAATGCCGTGGACGACGATGGCATTTGTAATTGGTGGACTCAGTTTGATCGGCACACCATTGACTGTGGGTTTTATCAGTAAATGGTACTTGATAGTAGCTGCCCTGGAAAAAGACTGGTGGTGGATGGCCGCGTTAATTTTACTAGGCTCAATCCTGGCCGTAATTTATATATGGAAGGTTGTTGAAGTCATCTATTTTCAAAGCGCCGAGGCTGAGAGTCAGCCTGTGAAGTATCAAGAAGCTCCATTATCTATGTTGATTCCGGTATGGGTAATTATTTTCGCGAATATTTATTTTGGTGTGAATGCATCGTGGGTCACGGATATTTCTCAACAGGCAGCTGTTTATCTGATGGTAGGTCAATAAGTCGATGTTGATTGAAGCTGCGATTCTTGTTCCTGCTATCGGTGCCATCTTGATTGGATTAACTGGACGTCAAGCAAACTTACGTGAAGCGATCACACTAGTGTCAGCAGTCAGTATGTTCATAGTTGTATGTCAGATATATCTGGCCCTG
This sequence comes from Gemmatimonadota bacterium, assembly GCA_049189775.1. Taxonomy (GTDB): domain Bacteria; phylum Pseudomonadota; class Gammaproteobacteria; order Eutrophobiales; family Eutrophobiaceae; genus SMWN01. The sequence continues at coordinate 2,611 of JAIVVP010000055.1, forward strand.
AAGACAGGAGATGACCTTGCAGTTGAAATACTGGAAGTCGTGCCAGGCTTGTCCCTGGCCTTTGCTGTTGAACCGCTGGGTATGTTGTTTGCCCTGGTCGCCAGTTTCCTGTGGATCGTCACATCAATTTATTCCATCGGCTATATGCGCCACAATCAAGAACAGAATCAAACACGTTTTTATGTTTGTTTTGCATTGGCATTATCCGCCACTATGGGGCTGGCGCTAAGTGCCAATATGTTCACGCTGTTTATTTTTTACGAATTAATAACATTGGTAACGTATCCTCTGGTAACACACAGTGGCACAGATGAAGCAAAACGTTCCGGTCGAATGTATCTTGGTATATTACTGGGGACTTCCATAGGTCTGCAATTATTAGCCATCATCTGGACCTGGACAATCACCGGCACTCTGGATTTTACCGAGGGCGGTATCCTCGCAGGAAAAGCCACGGATACAGTCGTTGCAATTTTATTTGCACTTTATCTGTTTGGAACCGGTAAGGCAGCACTTATGCCTTTTCATCGCTGGTTACCGGCGGCCATGGTTGCACCAACACCTGTCAGTGCCTTGTTACATGCCGTTGCCGTTGTGAAAGCAGGGGTGTTTACCGTGTTAAAAGTAACAGTCTATATTTTTGGCATAGACTTGCTCGCAACAACTGGAGCAAATGACTTGTTAATCTATGTTGCGATTGCAACTATTTTAATTGCATCGGTAATAGCCTTAAGCAAGGATAATCTTAAAGCAATGCTGGCATATTCTACCGTGAGTCAATTATCTTATGTGGTGTTGGCTACAGTTTTAATCGCCCCTCTTTCAATTATTGGGGCTGGTCTGCATATTGCTTTCCATGCCTTTGGCAAGATCACATTATTTTTTGCAGCGGGTTCTATCTATACCGCGACCAGGAAAAAAAATATCAGCCAACTTAATGGTATAGGGCGACGCATGCCCTGGACAATGCTGGCGTTTTCAATTGGAAGTCTTTCTATGATAGGGCTGCCACCCACTGCGGGGTTTATCAGTAAGTGGTATATCATCTCTGGTGCGATACAGGTTGAACACATGGGTGCAATCATCGCGATCATTATCAGTACATTGCTCAATGCGGCCTATTTTTTACCTGTTATATATGTCGCATTTTTTAAACAGCCAGCAGCAGGTGAATCTACAGAGTATACTGAGGCACCAATGCCAATATTGATTGCGCTCACCGTGACTTCTCTTGCCACACTGATGTTATTTTTCATACCAGATATTCCCTTGCAATTAAGTCAGTCACTGATACAGGAATTGCCATGAAACAACACTGGTTATATCGCCCCGGGACACCACGAAAACTATGGATAGCTGGTATTTTTATTCTGCTACTGACCATTGTTGCTGAGCCGTTTATTTCTTTACACCCGCATTTCCAGATTGAAAGTCTGTTTTCTTTTTATGCCTTGTTTGGGTTCATATCCTGTGTCGTGATGGTTGTATTCGCCAAACTTCTGGGCGTTCTGATCAAGCGAAAGGATGATTATTACGATGATGTGTGACGTCATACATCCGGGTCTGCTATTGATCCTGTCAGGTTTGATCGCACCTGTATTCAGGGGCGTCTGGCGTTCAGCCTGGATACTGATTATGCCACTTATCAGCCTGATCCTGATTTGGACCATGCCAGAAAATCTGGAATGTACACTCGCATTTCTGGATTATCAACTGTCACCAGTTAGCACTGACAGTTTAAGCCGGGTGTTTGCGACAATTTTCAGTTTGATGTGTTTCGTTGGCACATTGTATTGCTTTAAACAGACTAAAATACTGGAACTGTCTGCCGCATTGGTCTATGCAGGTGCTGCGATTGGGGTAACCTTTGCCGGAGATTTGATCACAGTATTTATTTTCTGGGAGATCATGGCGCTGGGTTCAACGCTGGTGTTGTGGTCTGCCGGGACAAGGGCTTCATGGCTATCGGGCATGCGTTATGCTCTGATTCACCTGCTGGGTGGTGTGATTCTGATGGTAGGGATTGTTGCCTATACCCAGGAAACAGGATCCATTGATTTTGTTGCCATGTCGCCAGACAGTCTGGGTACATGGCTAATCCTTGCGGGATTCCTGCTTAATGCTGGTGCACCACCATTATCTGCGTGGCTGGCGGATGCCTATCCCGAGGCATCATTTAGTGGCATGGTTTTCCTCTCGGCTTTCACCACCAAAACAGCAGTGTATGTCCTGTTGCGAGGCTTTCCTGGCACCGAGTTATTGATCTACATAGGTCTGTTCATGATTTTCTATGGGATTATCTACGCGCTGCTGGAAAATGACATGCGTAGGATCCTCGCTTACAGCATTATCAATCAGGTTGGATTTATGGTCTGCGGTATTGGTATCGGCACCGAACTGGCGTTAAATGGTGCTACGGCACATGCCTTTACACACATTATTTATAAGGCACTTTTATTAATGTCTGCAGGTTCAGTTTTATATATGACAGGCAAACGTAAATGTACTGATCTGGGCGGCCTGGTACAAACTATGCCGTTTACTGCGGTCTGCGGAATCATTGGCGCGTTGGCGATCTCGTCATTCCCGCTGACCTCGGGTTTTATCAGTAAGTCGATGATCACGCAGACAGCGGCTGATAATCATTTGCTAATGGTTTGGTTATTATTGCAGGCTGCATCTGCCGGCGTGTTCCTGCATGCAGGCATCAAGTTTCCCTGGTTTGTTTTTTTCCAGAAAGATTCCGGTCTGCGTCCGGCAGAAGCTCCGCTCAATATGCGTATCGCGATGTTTATATTTGCTTTTGTCTGCATACTGCTTGGAGTAATGCCAGAACTGCTCTATAACATTTTGCCTTACGAGGTGAATTATGTGCCTTATACAGCTGCACATATCATTACCCAGTTACAGTTATTGTTATTTTCCGGACTTGCTTTTTTTGTGATGCTGCCAATGATGCAAAGAACCCTGACCATCAGTCTGGATTTTGACTGGTTCTACAGGAAACTATTTCCCTTGATATGGAATATAATCAGAAGTACCTATGTATCTGTCGCATCAATGATGAGTAGTCTGGCAGACAAAATGCTATGTGGTGCTGGTTCAGGCATTGCACATATTTATGGTGAACAGGGGATAATTAAAAAGACACTACAGACAAATTATGCTGTTTTTGTAGTAATGGTATTCTTGCTCGGCTACTTATTATTTTATTTGTCGAATTTAGCTTAGATTTAACTCCCATGCTACACAGGAACCGTCATTCCTGTGGATACGGGAATCCAGGGAACCTCTGATTAAGTACGCTTTCCGTCATGCTGGCCTGCGCCAGTATGACGGGTAAATTTATTTTCTGAATGTATTATTTTGGCAGTAACCATTTTCGATAAACCAGTCAATCGCATCCTTTATGGCTTCTTTTACAGGCCTGGTTTCATAGCCTAATTCATTAATGGCCTTGTCTGAAGAAAAGTACATAAGTTTTTTAGACATGCGGATTCCATCGACCGTTGCCCGGGGTTCTTTCTTGCTGATGTCTGCCCAGCGTTCCATACACCATGCAATGGGAAGTATTAAATTGTGAGGTAATTTAATTGATGGTGGTTTTTTATCTGTCAGTTCACAAATGATACCGAGTATGGCCTGCAAACTGAGGTTCTCACCGCCAAGAATATAGCGCTCACCTATCTTGCCTTTTTCGAAGGCCAACAGATGTCCATTGGCAACATCATCCACGTGCACAATATTCAAACCTGTATCGACATAGGCAGGCATACGATCATTCAATGTGTCGAGAATGATGTTACCGGTGGGTGTCGGTTTGACATCTCTGGGCCCCAGCGGGGTCGACGGATTGACAATGATGGCTGGTAGCCCATTTTTATCAACGAGATTTGTCACTTCTTTTTCGGCAAGATATTTAGAGCGCTTATAGTGTCCTATTATATCTCCCACCGTCACCGGTGTTTCCTCATTGGCGGGTGTACCATCTGAATTTATGCCCAGCACAGCGACACTACTGGTATAGACTATTTTATCTACACCAGCTTCAGCACTGGCCAACATCAGATCTCGTGTGCCTTTGACATTGGTTTGATACATATTATCCGGATCAGGTATCCAGAGCCTGTAATCAGCGGCGACATGAAATACCGCATTACAGTTTTTTACCGCATTTTCCAGTGATGTTTTATCCTGTAAATCGCCCTCAAATATTTCAACATCCAGGTTCTCGAGGTTTCTTCTATCACTGCCCGGGCGGACGATGACGCGAACTTCGTGTCCAGCATCCAGACAATGTCGCATGACCGCTGAGCCAACAAAGCCATTCGCACCTGTGACCAGTGTTTTCATTTAGGTTTAGTAGTTGTTGTAGCCAGTAGACTGGGCAGGATAATCAATGTGCAGAGTAATGTCATACTTATGCCAATGGTCAGCAGTTTTCCCATACTGGCTGTGCCCAGATGTGATGAAAAAGACAGGTTACCAATACTGACGATGGTAGTCAGTGCACTGACCAATACAGCACGTGCTGAACTGGTGCCGAGAATAATGCCATCCTTTGGCGGGGCATTTCTATAGCGATGTAAAATATGTATGCCACTGTCGACACCAATTCCCAGTAACAGCGGTAAAGCAATAATATTGGCAAAATTTAAAGGGATGGAAAAGACTACACTGGTTGCCGCAGTTAACATCGCTGCCATTAAAATAGGGCCCATTATCAACAGCACATCCCGGTGTCTATCCAGCAAAATGAACAATAAAAGTGATATCACAATCAATGCAGTCATGAATGCCTGCTTGAAGGCAGATACCACAGCTTTACCTCCTTCCACACTGATAACAGGAGAACCGATGACATTCGGGAAACCGGATTGAATTTGTTCTACGAACCTTTCCAGTGCTACATTATTTTGCAGGTTTTCTACTGGTGATATCTCCAGCAAATATTTACCGCTCTTGCCAATCCAGCGACTGCTTAGTTCTGATGGAATATTACTGACATCGACGGCTTCTGCTGCCAGAGAATTATCCAGGGAATCCAGGCGACCAGGCAATGAATCAAGCAGGCTATGTTCAAGCCTTATCAACAATTCATTTCCTTGTTGTTCATCCAGTTGCGACTGACGTTCCATAAACATTTCAAGTTTTATCAATAGATCTTCAGCATGAGGTATTTGCTGTAACTCTTGCTGTCTGGCGATCATTAACAAGTGTAGTTTGTTGATAGCAGCAAGTCTGTCTTCGAAATCAGGGGCAGGGAGCGCTGAATTCAGATTCATGCCACTGAGGATGATATCCATTTCCTCAATGATAAATAATTTATTGTCCTGATCTTCAGGTATGAATTTATTCAACCAGGTGACATCATCTACCAGGGGTAATTTTTTCAGTTCTAACACTGTTGCTTCTGCTTCCTGCCTGTTTTCTACGAGAATTTCAGTTGTCCATGGAGATGATTCACTCTCTGCCAGCAGATCCATATAGGTCTTTACAGAATCATTCTCAGGGTTTTGTAGATTCAATGTGTTGTGATCAAACTCGACCTTTGGCACGATCCAGATGAGTGAGAGAGCAATA
>JAIVVP010000056.1:0-8146 GCA_049189775.1 Gemmatimonadota bacterium
CCAACCCTTCTTCTCGCATCTCTCGAATCGTATTGCGGAGCGCTTCACGGAGACTGTCGAACGGTTTCTCCAGCGTGTCGTCCATTCTGGCATGCTGCATTTGTGTCGTGGTTATTTCCTTAGTACTGCATGCTGTCAGAACCATAAACAGGGATATTCTTTTTAAGTAAAAATCCATTGCCACCTAAGTTGTCACGGTGATGATGAGTATTAATAACACTAAAATTAGCAGTTTTTTCATATTTTTATTAATCTATTCCGTATGCCTGTTTAAGTAATCCGAACGGACTTTCTGGTTTCATATCGCCATCTAGTCCATTCTCTATTTGATGGCCTGCCATTGGGCAATCACTGACATAATGATCAATCTCGGATTTTTTAATTTTGTTTGTTATAGGACGACATATTTTCATCGATATCTCATGAGATTCACTTTTAACGGCATAGGTACCATCATGTCCGGAACAACGATCAATCACCTGAATCTCTGTGTCAGGCACCAACTGCATGATGTCTCTGGTCTTCATGCCAATCTTCTGCACACGTTGATGACAGGGAACGTGATAGGCAATCTTTCCAAGTTTATTCTTGAACTGAGTATCAAATTTTCCAGCTTTATGTCGCAGCATTAAATATTCAAATGGATCAAAGATATTTTCCTGTACTTTTTTCACATCAGCATCGTCAGGAAACATCAGTGGCAGTTCCTGTTTAAACATTAAAACACAGGATGGAATCGGGGCAATAATGTCCCAACCTTGATCAATTAATTTGACCAGTTCTGGAATATTCACCTGCTTGGCTTTTTCTACTGACTCCAGATCACCCAGTTCCAGTTTGGGCATACCACAACATTTTTCCTTGTCGGTCAGGCGAACCGCTATGCCATTATGTTCAAAAATGGTGATCAGATCCTCACCCAGTTGCGGATCATTCTTGTTGCCATAACAGGTAGCAAATAGCGCGACCTTTCCACGCGTGGTATCTGTTGTCTCGATACTGATTTCTTTCTTATCACGTCGTGCAAAACGTTTGCGCAAATTATTACTATGAAATTCCGGCAAAATCGCCTGAGGATGAATACCAATGGTTTTATCCATGACCTTCCGCGCCACAGAATTTTTATTGACGGCATTTACTGTTTGCGCCACGACCGGGATCCCTGCAAAACTACCCACCGCATCTGTAGAGGTAAGCACCTTGTCTCTTAATCTAGTATTGCCTTTCTGGTAATTAATCGCCTTGGCTTGCAGCATTAAATGAGGAAAATCAACATTCCATTCGTGTGGTGGCACATAAGGGCATTTAGTCAGGTAGCACAGATCACAGAGATAACAATGATCGACAACTTTTGAATAATCATCCTTGCTGACACCATCCACTTCCATGGTGTCAGATTCATCAACGAGATCGAACAGGGTCGGGAATGCATTACAAAGACTGACACAGCGACGACAACCATGACAGATGTCAAATACGCGCTCCAGTTCTACATTCAAGGCATCCTCATTAAAATATTCAGGGTTTTTCCAGTCAATAGGATGACGTGTGGGGGCTTCAAGACTGCCTTCCCTGGGTTGTGTTGACCTCTGTTCTGATGGAATATTTGACATAGTTTATGGTCTTTTAAAACAAAAACCGGGCATGATGCCCGGTTCTGTTAAACACGAAACAACACCTGATGGTGACTCTTAATCGAGGCCATCCAGTGCTTTCTGAAAACGATTCGCATGTGAACGTTCGGCCTTTGCCAGTGTTTCAAACCAGTCGGCAATCTCTTCAAAACCTTCTTCACGTGCAGCTTTAGCCATGCCTGGATACATGTCTGTATATTCATGTGTTTCACCGACGATGGCTGCCTTGAGGTTATCAGAGGTTGAACCAATAGGTTCACCCGTCGCTGGATCACCAACTTCTTCCAGATATTCAAGATGACCATGTGCATGACCCGTTTCACCTTCAGCGGTTGATCGGAATACAGCAGAAACATCATTGTAACCTTCTACGTCTGCTTTTTGTGCAAAATAAAGATAGCGTCTGTTTGCCTGAGATTCACCAGCGAATGCTGCTTTCAAATTTTCTTCTGTTTTTGACCCTTTTAAAGACATTGTCTTTCCTCCGTTTGAATTCTTATCAGTATGCTTGTTACTGACAACAAGTATAAACAGTTTATTAGACTAATTCTAAATATTTTTTCAGCATAGTTTATTCCTGGTCGGACTTACGGTTACAATAGCCGAAAGCAAGGTGCAAACAGGGGAATAGATTTGCCAAAAAAGAAAAATTCATCAAATTTCGAGAAAGATTTACAGGAGCTCGAAACCCTCGTAGAAAAGATGGAGGCAGGAGATCTGAGTCTCGAAGATTCCCTGGTTCATTTTGAACGAGGTATTGCCTTAACGCGTGCTTGTCAAAAAGCCCTCACAGAAGCCGAACAAAAAATACAGATCCTTTTGGATGAAAATGGCTCGCAAAAATTACAGCCATTTTCGTCAGACGAAAACCCAGATAAAAAATAATGAAACAATTGAAAGAATTTCTACAGGAACATCAATCCTGTGTAGAAACTGCGCTCGATGCATGGCTTCCTGCTACCGAGATACAACCTGAGCATCTACATGAAGCAATGCGCTATGCGGTACTCAGTGAAGGCAAAAGAATACGGCCTGTGCTTGTCTATGCGGCAGGCAAGGTATTTGGTGTGAAGAGTAGTGCTTTAGATGCCCCGGCCTGCGCAGTAGAGATGATCCATGCATATTCCCTGATTCATGATGACTTGCCTGCCATGGATGATGATGACCTGCGTAGGGGCAGACCTACTTGCCACAAGGCATATGATGAAGCAACGGCCATACTGGCAGGTGATTCTTTACAGGCACTGGCCTTCCACGTCCTGGCCCACGACAGCAACATGATTATTGATGCAGAACAGAAGATCCAGATGATAAATATTCTTGCTAATGCCAGTGGTTCCAGAGGAATGGCGGGTGGTCAGGCCATTGACCTGGCCTCAGTCGGTAAAACATTAAATATTGCTGAACTGGAGAATATGCATATCCACAAAACAGGCGCACTCATCAGGGCCAGCGTTGAACTGGGTGCTTTATCACAACCCATGGTCGATAAAGAATCCTTTGACAAGGTTTCACATTTCGCAAAATGTATCGGTCTCGCCTTTCAGGTACAGGATGATATTCTGGATATAGAGAGTGATACCGAGACTTTGGGCAAGCCCCAGGGCTCTGATATGGAGAGGAACAAACCAACTTACCCCAATCTACTCGGTCTTGATGGTGCAAAAGACGTTGCTAAACAATTACATGAAGAGGCAATTTCGAGTTTATCCATGTTTGATGAAAGCGCAGACCCATTAAGATGGATTGCTGACTACATTGTCCAGAGAGACAAATAATCAACTCATTGCTGTTGAAAATATCAAAAATATGGTGATTAAAGTAGTATAAGGGGTAAAGTAGCCTGGTGTTACAAAACACAGATCGCCAGCTATAGACTATAAGGCGGCAATTTAGAAATTAATTTTCCAGTGAGCATGAAATGTTACAGAAAGCAAAAATAACGACTGAAATTCCAGATACGCAGAATATTCAGGACACCCGTCATATCGCCATCGATCAAGTTGGCATCAAGGATATACGGCACCCTATTGTTGTCAGTGATCGTTCTGGTGGCGAGCAGCACACCATCGCCAACTTTAATATGTATGTCAGTTTGCCGCATAATTTTAAAGGCACACATATGTCGCGGTTCGTTGAAATTCTGAACCAGCATGAATATGAAATCACGGTTGAGTCTTTTAAAAGGATGATTACTGAAATGGCAGAACGCCTGGATGCAGAGGATGGCCATATTGAGATGAGTTTCCCCTATTTCATTAATAAAGCTGCTCCAGTTTCAGGTGTTGAGAGTCTGATGGATTATCATGTCTCATTTATTGGAGAAATAAATGAGAAAGAACCCTCTGTCCTGGTAAAAGTTGTCGTCCCGGTAACCACACTTTGCCCCTGTTCCAAAAGTATCTCTGAATATGGCGCGCATAATCAACGTTCTCATATTACAGTTTGTGTCCGCACCAAAGACTTCGTATGGATAGAAGAGCTTGTTGAAATGGTTGAAAAAGTCGCTTCCTGTGAACTCTTTGGCCTTTTGAAAAGACCTGATGAAAAATACGTCACCGAAAAGGCCTACGATAACCCGAAATTTGTCGAGGATATTGTCAGAGATGTTGCCATGCAATTTAACAATGATGAAAGAATCTCATCATATGTTGTTGAATCTGAAAATTTTGAATCCATTCATAATCACTCTGCCTACGCCAAGATAATACACAATAAAGAAGCCTGAGCTAAAGCTAGAACCAAGATTATATAAATAGTATATCTTATTGATTTAATTATATATTATTCCTTCGCTTTTGCTTCATTCCAGAGCTTGTCCATGATATCGAGCGTTGCTTCCCGCAAGTCTGTACCTTGATCTCTGAGTGATTTTTCTATGTAGGCAAAGCGCCTTTCGAACTTTTTATTTGTCTTACGTACTGCGGTTTCAGAATCAATCTTGAAATGTCTGGCCAGATTGACACAGGCAAACAAAAGATCCCCTATTTCATCCTCTATTTTCTCTGCATTTCGTGTTTCTGAATTTACTTCTTCTTCTACTTCAGATAATTCTTCCTTGATTTTATCCAGCACAGCCCGGGGATCATTCCAGTCAAAGCCTACAGTTGCCGCACGATCCTGTAGTTTTTGAGCACGTGCCAATGCTGGCATCGCCTGATTAATCCCATCGAGCAATTTTTCCTGCTGACCCGCTTTCCCCTTATTGTCCAGTCTTTCCTGTACTTTAATCGCCTCCCAGGCAATAGATTGCGCCTTTATATCCGCAATTTCAGACTCTCCAAATACATGAGGATGACGACGTATCAATTTTTCATTAATTGTTTCAGTGACACCGTTAAAATTAAAAAATCCTTGCTCATCGGCCAGTTGTGCGTGATAAACAACCTGGAATAACAGGTCACCCAGTTCAGAACAAAGCCCATTCATATCGTCCCTGGCAATGGCATCAGCGACTTCATAGGCCTCTTCGATGGTATAGGGTGCAATTGTTGAAAAGTTTTGTTCGATATCCCATGGACAACCACTGTCTGGATCGCGTAAAGATTTCATGATGTCCAGTAACTGATTCATGTGTTCCATTCATATCACCTATTAGTTATCTCGCCTAATGACTTGATTTTATATCGTTTTTAGCATACAACATGTGTAAATTTTTCAGCTATTACAAATGACTTAAATATTAATCGTATAGAGATTTAAATGTATGTCACCACTTATATTAAGACTTGATACTGCGGGCCAACCTGTGAAATGGGTCCCCTGGCAAGTGGCAATATGCCTGTATAGCCGTGACATGATTGCCTGGACCGCAGGCGAGAGTATGTTTTCATTCAGAGGTGGAACAAACAGGGTTACTGGTGAACGTTCCCTGGTGACAGTAAATTCAATCGTTGCAATCAAGCGATCGGTCATTAAAAAGAAAGTACGCCGTGACTTCCCTCCCCTGACCAATCGCGAGCTGTTCCTGAGAGACGCACATTTGTGTATGTATTGTGGCGGACATTTCCATGAATCCAATTTAACGCGAGATCATGTACATCCACTCTCAAGGGGCGGTAAAGATAAATGGTCGAATGTTGTCACTGCATGCAGGAACTGTAATTCCAGAAAAGGTAACCGCCAGCCTGAAGAAGCAAGAATGTCGCTATTGGCAGTTCCCTTTATCCCAAACTGGGCGGAATACCTTGCGCTGTCAAATCGTAAGATATTGGCAGATCAAATGGAATTTCTAAAATCTCAATTTAGCAACAGGCCCATGCCCTTCCATAAGAATTGAGCCACTGTAGACTTTAGCTAACAAGCTATGAATACATCGCTTGATGTATTGCTTGTAGAAAATATCTCCGAATGCCAGTCAAGTTATCCAAATCCAGTCAGCGTATGCAACAAGTGCAATCGCCTATTATCCCTGCGATCGCAAAATTAATAGAACAAAATCCAGGGACGATTTCACTGGGACAGGGGATTGTTTATTACGGGCCTCCCGAAAATTCAATGCATAGATTGAATGCACCTGAGCAATCACTGGAATTTAATAAATATGGCCCCAGTCAGGGCCTGGCTGAATTAATCAAGCTTCTTGGCAACAAACTTGAATCAGAAAACAATATTGATATCAACTCGACGAACAAGATCATAGTCACTGCTGGTGCAAATATGGCATTTTTAAATATCCTGTTTGCTATCACTGATCCAGATGATGAAATTATTCTTAATGCCCCGTATTACTTCAATCACGAGATGGCAGTTAATATGTTGAACTGCAGTGCAGTTGTAATACCTACAGATGCTCAATACCAATTACAAGCCGAGAAAATTCTCGCAGCCATCACTGATAAAACACGGGCGGTGGTCACTGTTTCACCAAATAATCCAACGGGGGCAATCTATCCAGCGGAAACACTGCAAAAGATCAATCAGATCTGTGCTGATAAGGGTATTTATCATATCAGTGATGAAGCCTATGAATACTTCACCTACGATGAAGAAGAACATTTTTCTCCAGCATCAATTGATGGTGCTGAAAACCACACTATTTCACTGTTTTCACTTTCCAAGGCCTATGGCTTCGCGGCCTGGCGCGTTGGCTATATGGTCATTCCTGAACATTTGCATGAAGCTGTCATTAAAGCTCAGGATACCAACCTGATTTGCCCACCACTGGCGTCTCAATATGCAGCAATGGGCGCTTTGGAAACAGGTCTGGAATATTGCCTGGAAAAATTACCACTGATTCATGACATTCGGAAGGAATTACTGGAAAAGCTCTCTTGCCTGGGTGATTTTTGTCAATATCCATCTGGCAGTGGTGCTTTATATCTGTTTTTGAAGCTGGATACAGGGCTCAGTGACATGGAAGTCACAGAATTCTTGATAGAAAACCATCAGGTGGCCGTAATTCCTGGCCACACTTTTGGTATGAGTGATCAATGCTATATTCGTGTATCCTACGGCGCGCTTGATAAAAAATCTGCCGCTAAGGGAATTCAACGACTGATTTCAGGTCTTACGGCAATAATGAATGCAGAAGTATAGAATTTTTATATTAGACTAAGTAACATTTTCCAGTATCACCAGATAAAATTAACAAATAAAGAGGTTGTTTAATAATGAAGCACTTATGCAGTATTCTATTCTTACTTGCCCTGATACCAGTGCAATCACAGGCACAAGATAGTAATGGCCATTTCGCGATTTGGGGCGTGGGTAATAAATCATGTCACAGCTACAATATCTCAAGAAATACAGATGAAGAACAACGGTATAAAGACTACATTATGGGTTTTTTTACTGCCTTTAATATCCAGATGCCTGATACCTACAGAGTCGCAGGACATATGAACCTTGATGAGATTCTTGTCTGGCTCGATGATTACTGTGAAGAAAAGCCAATCCTGGCATTCGAACAATCTTTGGCTGATTTTATTACTGAAAATTACGACAAAAGAATGAAAAAAGCACCATCAAAATTTCGCCGCTAAACACAGTAAAAACTGCAATAGAAGTATTTAGAATTTGCCAACAATTTCTCAATAAAGCAATTGATAAACCTTAGAAAATAAGTCATTATCCACTTATGAGAACTTTGGAGTAACTCATACATTAATGGTTTAACGGGAGACAAACTATGCAATCAAAACTAACTAAAATCATCGCACTCGCATTCGTATTAACTCTAGCGGGCGGTTGTGCCACAACAGAACAGCTTAATGCGGTTCAGGCTTCTGCTGACGCTGCAAATGCAGCAGCACAACAAGCTATGGGAGCAGCCAATAATGCACATACTATAGCGTCTGAAGCAGCATATGCAGCATCACAGGCCCAGGCAGACGCTACGGCGGCTCTGAATTGCTGTAATGATAACGCAGCAAGAATGGACCGTATGTTTGAAAAAGCAATGATGAAATAATTCAACGCTTTAAAGAATATAAAAAACCCCGGTTTATCCGGGGTTTTTTATTGCCTGATTTTTATTACCTCGTTCTTTCACCTGTTTCTTTATGAGCTAC
>JAIVVP010000057.1:0-8081 GCA_049189775.1 Gemmatimonadota bacterium
GAACTTAAATCATTAAAGCTTTACATCTGGACATACAGGGATAAAGGCGCCTTTCATGAGGCAGTTACCAACAAAATACTGGAAGATATTGCCTCGGTAATTGCCCCCAGGTTCATGCGCCTCACAGCAAAATTCAACGTCAGGGGCGGCCTTTATACAACAGTTGTGGCAGAACATAAAATGGCTGGTTGGCATCCGGCAGAAGTGATTACCTTGCCATGACGAATATCTGCCCTGGCAAATGAACGACTTCATTACAGGTTTTAAATACGTCTTTTCCGGGTTTAAACTGATTATTCAGCCCGGCATCAGACTTTACGTAGTCATACCTTTTTTAATCAATGCCCTGTTGTTTGCTTCTGCAATTGCCTATGGCTCCAACATACTGTCTGACTTCATTGATAACTGGAGCACGGGTTGGTGGGAATGGATAAGATGGATACTCTGGCCACTGTTTGTCATCATCTCCCTGACCGTTCTTTTCTTTTGCTTCACTATAGTTGCAAATCTGATTGCAGCACCATTCAATGGATTTCTGGCTGAAGCAGTAGAAAGCAAGCTAACAAATACAGCGTTGACGGGTACTGGTGGCCTGAAAGCCTTACCTGAGGAAATAATCAGGGCCATTAAATCTGAGTCCAGGAAATTTCTCTATTTCATCATCAGGGCGATCCCCCTGCTTTTGTTATTCATCATCCCGGTCGCCCAGGTTGCGGCACCATTCATCTGGGTATTATTTGGCTCATGGATGTTGGCACTGGAATATATGGATTATCCAATGGGCAACCATGGCATCGTATTTCCAGAACAACGCAAAATAATGATAATGAAAAAGAAACGAACCTTTGGCTTTGGCCTTGGTGTAATGCTTATAACATTCATACCAGTGATTAATTTCATCGCCATGCCCGTTGCAGTCGCGGGCGCAAGTAAAATGTGGGTGGATAAATTAAAAACAGCCCAGATTACAAGTTCTTGATATAATGAGTTTTGGGCTGTTTAAAGCAAATCCAGTTTGCCTCATGACGGTCTTTCTGGTATTTATGCACGCTGATTTTTTTAAGTGCTTGGAGTAAACAGGTAATGCCTGCGAAGAAAAAGACAAAAAAAGTTGCTAAAAAGAAAGTAACAGCCAAGAAGAAAGTCGCCAAAAAGGCTGCTAAGAAGCCAGCTGTGTCCAGGAAAAAGGCAGCGAAAAAGAAGACTTCTAAGAAAAAAGTAGCGAAAAAGAAAGTTGCTAAAAAGAAGGCGTCTAAGAAAAAAGTAGCCAAAAAAAAGGCAGCGAAAAAATCACCCGCGAAAAAGAAAGTTGCTAAAAAGAAGGTTTCCAAGAAAAAAGTAATAGCTAAAAAGAAAGTGGCCAAAAAAGCTGCGAAGAAGACCATTTCCAAGAAGAAAACAACAGGGAACAAAAATAAAAAAGCTATGGGTAAAGTAACAAACATTAAAAAAACACCCGCTCAAAAATCACAAAAGGGAAAATCAGCAGCCAAAAAGAAAATCGCTCCATATAAGCAGAAAAGGAAAAATGAAGATTATATGGGGCCAGAGCAAACTGAACATTTCAGAGAAATCTTGCTCGCCTGGAAAACAGAATTAATGCAAGAAGTCGACAGGACCGTACATCACATGCAAGACGATGCTACCAACTTCCCGGATCCAAATGATCGCGCATCTCAAGAGGAAGAGTTTGCACTGGAATTACGCACACGCGACAGGGAACGTAAACTGATTTCCAAGATAGATGAATCTATTACCATGCTGGATTCTGCTGACTACGGTTTTTGTGAAATTTGCGGGGTAGAAATCGGAATTCGCCGACTCGAAGCACGCCCGACTGCGACTCAATGTATAGACTGCAAAACTCTGGATGAAATTAAGGAACGTCATCTGGGTTAAGTTTTGTTCTTTTCACAGTCACATGCAGACTGTGATTTACCAGGCTGTAATTTAACTGAATGTCAGTTACAGGCCGTTTCGCACCGTCCCCCACGGGCCCCTTACATTTCGGTTCAGTCGTGGCCGCCGTTGCCAGTTATATGCAGGCAAAAAGTCAGCATGGCAAATGGCTGGTACGCATGGACGATATCGATACACCTCGCAACCAGGCAGGCGCCGATACCTCCATCCTCAAGTCACTCGAGATATTAGGCCTGTATTGGGACGATAAAGTCCTGTTCCAGAGCCATCGGCAACAGGCATATCAAGAGGCCCTGGATCTTCTCTCGGATAAAAACCTTCTTTACCGCTGTACCTGCACCCGCAAACAATTACAAGGAAAAGCATACCCAGGCACTTGCCGAGACAAGGGACACAGTTCTGATCAGCAACACGCACTTCGTGTTCTAAGCAATCAGCAAGCAATCAATCTTAATGATGAAATTCAGGGGCAATTTCAGCAAAATCTAGAAACTGAGGTCGGAGATTTCATTGTACATCGCGCCGATGGTCTTGTTGCCTATCACATTGCGACTGTTGTCGACGATGCCTACCAGGAAATTACAGAAATTGTGCGCGGTGCAGATTTACTGGATTCAACACCCAGACAAATTTATTTACAGAAATTATTCAATTACCACAGCCCGACCTATGCACATTTACCTGTTGCTGTTGATAAACAAGGATATAAATTAAGCAAGCAATACCACGCAAAGCCCATTGATGATAAAGACCCCGTGACAACATTAATTCTGGCCCTTGATTTTCTGGGACAACAACCTGACAAGTTACTGGCACAGGAAACTGTTGAAGAAATCATTCAATGGGGAATTGCGCATTGGTCACTGGAGAAAATCCCACGACTTGACTCAATAGAGGTAGAAAGCAGCTAGAGATTCACCCCGGACAACCATTTTTTATAAAACACATCGGCGACAGCTTTAGAACCCTGAATTCTTTGTTCCAGGTTTTCCAGCATTTGCTCGCGTGTTTGCACACTTGATGATGGTTCTGGCACATCAGCCTGATAAACATCAAACCATTCCTGTACCATATTGTCTTGCATTTCCACATGACACTGAAATGCCAGGCTACTGCCAAGTATAAAGGCCTGGTTTTTACAAACATCACTTTGTAATAATGGAACAGCACCATCTGGGAGTGAAAACGTTTCACCATGCCAATGGAATACTTCAAACTTTTCTGGTAAATCCCTGAGCCAATCTATCGATATCGCATTATCGTATCCTGTCACAGGATACCAACCCATCTCAGGCACAGGATTTGAAGTAATTTCCCCACCCAGCGCCTTGCTGATGAGTTGCCCGCCTAAACAGTGCCCGAGCACTGGTATGTTTTGCTGATTAGCCATGCGGATCAGTTTCAATTCATTTTGCAGGCATGGAAGTGGGTCATTAACACTCATAGGCCCTCCCATAAACACCAGCCCCGAACTGGCTACTGGATCTTCAGGAACCTCGTCGCCCTGATCCAGACAAATAGTCCGGAACGGAACATCCCTGGATGTGAGATAATCACCCAGGTAGCCAGGGCCTTCGCAGGCAATATGACGAAAGATCAAGATTGGTTTCATGAACAATATCTATTTTAAATATTAATAATCTGTAAGCTCAATGCTATGTTAAAACGATCACAGTGTCTCTTATTGTTAATTCTTTCAATGAATGTCTATGCCGTAGACAAGATCACCATCAATGGCTTATTTAGTGGCAAGGCCATCGTCACCATTGATGGTAAACAACGATTACTCAAGGTTGGCAAAGCAAGTCCGGAAGGTGTCTTGCTTATCTCGGCAAATTCCAGGGAAGCAGTCATTGAAATTGATGGCGAACAGAACACCTACACATTGGGGCAACATATAGGCAGTAGCTTTAAAAAACCAGACAAGGGTGAAACGGTAACTATCGCACCAGACAGGGGTGGGATGTACCAGGTCAATGGCAGTATTAATGAATTCCAGGTGAAATTTCTGGTTGATACCGGAGCAACGCTGGTATCAATGAATGGAAGACAGGCAAAACGTCTGGGCATTAACTACAAAATGGATGGCCAGGAAAGCTTGTCAGAAACTGCGTCTGGCCTGAGCAAGATCTATATCGTTAATCTGAAAACAGTAATGGTAGGGGGTATCAAAATACACGACGTAAAAGCTGCGGTACATGATGGCGATTTTCCAAGAACCATCTTATTGGGGAATACATTTCTTAGTAAAGTTAAAATGATTCGCGAAGGTCAAATGTTGAAACTGGAAGAAAAACCCTATTAGGCCACAAGATTTAATCTCTAATTATTAATATTTAATACGTTCACTTTGCCAGTATATCTCTTTACCATCTTCACTCAGTGCTAAAGTCCTGGCAAAGACAAACAACAAATCAGACAGTCTATTCAGGAACTTCAGAGAAACTTTATTGATAGAAACCTCTTTCGATAAACTAACAAGTTGTCGCTCCGCACGACGACATACTGCGCGTGCAGTGTGGCATACCGCGGCAGGGACAGAGCCACCTGGCAATATAAATTCCTTCAGGGGGGGTAAAGAATCGTTGTATTGATCAATAATCTTCTCGAGATACTGAACACGTGTCTCTATGAGCATTTCACTGTCAGGAATAGCAAGCTCCCCACCAAGATCAAACAATATATGTTGTATGTCTAGCAAACAGGCTTTAATTTCTTCATCAATATTAATTGCAATTAAAAGTCCTAATAGACTATTAAGCTCATCAACATCACCAATAACAGAGATGCGCAGACTGTCCTTTTCTGCGCGACTACCATCCGCCAGCCCGGTGAGACCACTATCCCCTGTTTTGGTATAGATTTTTGTCAGTCGATTACCCATATTTATCTGTAGTGTTCTCTGTTAGACGATATCTGTTAAAAATTATATCCAGCCGTCAATATAAAATTCCGTTCAGGTGCAGGATAGAAACCTACAGCTCCGAAAAAATCAACAGATGCCGAACCATTATATTCTTCATCAAACAGGTTGTTTACCTTTGCAGATGCGAAAAAATTATCATAATTAAATTTTAAATTGAGATTTGCCACTTCGTGGCCATCTAATTCAGTCAATGAACCGGTAAAATCACCCCCCGCATTTCGATCACTGATAAAAAACATTTCTGCGTATAGATTCCAGTAATTCATGAAATGATAATTGGCATTCAGGAGTAACTGATGCTCGGCCACCAGGGGAATATCGTTGCCTGCAAATGTGCCAGCAGTGATTTCTGCATCGGTGTAAGTATATTGAGCACCAATCGATAGAGATTCAGAAGGATACACGTCAATCTCATAGATTAGGCCCGTATGTTCTGTTTCATCCAGATTAATATTTTCAAAAAAAGCGTTAGGATCCACATTTATTTCATTGTCGATATCCATGTGATAGCCCACAAGACTGGTTTGCAGCCAGTTGTTATGCCATTCAGTTCCTGCTTCGATTGAAGTGCCAGTCTGGGTTTCTAATGTCGTTACCAGGGTAAACACATTCATTTCTTCGTCTAATAGCGGAAAGCGATAATTTTCCTCACGTTTCAGGAACAAACGCCATGCAGCTGTAGGTTTGATGGTTATGCCAATATTATTTGCCGTCTGGCTGTCTTTAATCACATCGCCTGGAAAAAACCGGAACCCGTCATTAAGCCCCTGATCGAGCCAGGCCTTCCTGAAACCACCTGTTATAGATACATAATCATTTATTGGTAATGTTGCAAGCGTATAAACACTATCCATTTCCTGATCACCAATTTGAGCACCAAAAGGGCTAACCAGTATATAATCAGTTCGTTCTATATCGCCACCAACAACCACAGTTAATGGTCTGTCAGCAATATTGATAACACCCTTGACTCGTGGGTTGAATGCTTTTTTACGTCTGTCCTGTGTCAAGGATAAACCGGTTAACACACCATTAACATCATCTTTACTGTAGGTGTATTCGGCAGCAAAATCCCAGTTTGGAGTAATTGAAAACGCCCCACCAATTCTTGCAACCTCGTTTGTTGAATCATTAAAATCCAGGGGAAACAGGGTCTGTTCTCTGGAGACATCCAATTGTGCTTCCGTCAGTGCACCAGGCAAACCAAGATCTTCATCAGTGCGTTGATACTCACCGAAAATCCAGCTCCTGTCTCCCTCATAAGATAAATTTATAAATCCGTTATCATAAGAAGTTTTATTATTATCTCTGTAACCATCCGATCGTTTACGTTCAGCAGATGCACGCACCCCTGTTCCATTCTCAAATTTATGTGATATGTGACCAGTCTGTGACTGGTAGTCATAGCTGCCATATCCCAATTCAATTCCGGCATCAAATTCTGTCGGTCTACGGGTAATAATATTGACAACACCACCCACGGCCTGATCTCCGTACAATACCGCAGATGAACCCTGGGTAATTTCAATACGTTCGATATCTTTAACAAAAATATTGTTCAAGCTTGGAGATGCAAGGTCGGTGTTATTAATACGTCTACCATCAATTAAAATGAGCGTGTTTGCCGAACCAGTGCTGCCAAACCCTCGCATATCAATAATGCTCCGGCTGCCGTCGCCAAATAAATCTGTAATTTGTACGCCACCCTGGCCCTGCAATACCTCAGTAACATTGTTTGCTCCGGAATCAATAATCTGGTCCCGTGTAATTACCTTGATGCTGCTGGAAGTTGGGATACCGGAGGTTTCCCAACGCGTCGCACTGACAATAATGGGTTCTTCTATGCTGGGAATGTCTTCTGCCAATGCTGTTGAGACCAGCAGTAAAGATAATAATAAAAATGTAATTTGTAACATGTAACGATCTCCATAACACTCGATTCCCACCCGGGATCGAGACATTAAACGGTATATCGCTGGAGGGATTTGTGCGGAAAGAGTTGGAAAGTAAACCTATCAAACCGTCACCATCGCCCACCGCGATATGGTTCTGGCAAAAGGTCGGTCTCCGGACTCATGAGTGTCAGAACTAATATCCTGTCAGGTTGATCGCCTTCCCATGTTGAATGTCTTAAACACAGTGGCTTTGATGATCACCTTTTACTCATTTACCGTTGCGGGGGCAGTGTCGGAATTGTATAAAGATTAGCTAAATACTCACCGACTTCCCATTTAACCCTGTCGTAGAAAACTCTCAGGGACCTGATGCAACTGCTCAGCAAAATATGGTATCTGCCCGGGTTTGTCAACGTGGCCTCTCGGTTTATGTATTACTGTGCTTTTCTTGATCAAGATCATTAATTTTGTGGAATATCTGTAAAACAAATTAACTGCTGTAAAAATATTCTGGGATAATATCCATCTATCAAGCACTTGGGATTAACAGTTCATGGACAATAAAAATGACTTGATTACCTATAAGGCATGGGATCTGGGTACGCGAATATTCCACTGGCTCAATGTCATTTGTGTGGTCGGATTAATGGCTGTAGGCACAGTTATCCTCAATTACAAATTGCTTGGGGTAAATACCGATGGCAAGGTCCTGCTTAAAACGGTACACGTCTATATTGGTTATGTCTTTGCCATCAATCTTGCATGGCGACTGATTTGGGGGTTTATTGGCGGCAAATATTCACGCTGGAAAATGATACTACCCCTGGGCAAAGATTATTTTTCTTCCCTGCGCGAATATATTATCGGCGCAAAGTCCGGCAAACCACCCGCTTACCTGGGACACAATCCTGTCGCACGCTTGATGGTCGCCCTGCTGTTCCTGTTACTTGGCACACAGGCAATCACTGGACTCACCCTCGCTGGGACAGATGTGTATATGCCACCCTTCGGTAATCAGGTTGTTGAATATATCGCGGCTGTAGATGAAAATCAGAATCGACTTGGTGAGATTCGTGCAGGTTATAAAGATAATATTGATGAACAGGCCTATGAGGAGATGCGCGCTTTTCGAAAACCCTTCATCACCACCCACTACTATGTTTTTTTCATATTACTGGCAGCGATTATCCTGCATATCATCGGCGTCATAATTACCGAAGTAAAAGAGAAAAATGCCATTGTTTCAGCCATGATCACAGGTAATAAATATTTTAAATCCAGGCCTGTTGATATTGATGAAGAAACAACAAAGAGTTAAATGACCTGAAGGTGAGCCACCT
>JAIVVP010000058.1:0-8005 GCA_049189775.1 Gemmatimonadota bacterium
AACAGTGAATTAATTAAGTGGGAAGTACGTAACGATATGTATAATAAAACTTTTCTCTACTGTACAAAAACCAAATCAAAAGCATATTTCGTAAATGATAAAACATTGCACTACTTTACCTTATTTGAAGGAAAACGCAATTCATTGCTCTATTACTTTTTTGTTGGGTCGTATAAGGTTCTGCTTGGTTATTACCAAAATCTGAAAGTAGAAGAACAGTACCCATTATACCTGTTGGCACCAGCAGGCATAAGATATTTACATGATTTTACCGCGCCATTTTTTCAATATCTAACCGCACATTATACTATGAACTATGTGTCAATAGATGATGAACTATCGCCAACTACAATTGAACTACACTCAACCGCTCAGTTGAAATTATTTAACCGCAATAAAAATGAACTGCAATTTAAATTTACTATTAAGGATTCGCGGTTTGCTGCTTTTGAGATTGAACTTGACAACAAAAAGATAATAGCCAAATGCGTAGAATAATTATCATATTGCTGTTGTCATTAAGCTACCTTAGTTCACGGGCACAAGTTAAATTAAACTATGCCTGGTATGATAAACAAACATATCAATTATATCAGGAAAAGAATTGGTCACGGTTAATGGAACTTGGTCGCTCATCTATTAAAGCCGGTTATGACTTTTACTACCTCCGCATGCGCCTAGGTATGGCTTGTTATGATCAGGAGCACTATCGAGCAGCGATAGCGCATTTTGAGGAAGCCATCAACTTCAATGAAGACCCATTGGCTATAGAGTACCTATACTACTCATATAAATTTTCTGGCCGAACTATGGACGCCAATTTGCTATATGCGAAGTATAAGAATCAATTAAAATCCAGAGATATTTCCAGTACTACAGGCTTTATTACAGGACTTTATACTGAAGCCGGATTAAAAATTATTAGCCCAGGGAATTCAGAGTTTGGGCCCCTTTTATACGCCCACATTGGTGCTGAACAGCAACTTGGCAGCCGATTGAACTTATATCATGGATATATGCGCCTGAGTCAGAATATATCCCAGTTTGAAACGGTGGCTGGTTTTGGCCCCGGTGGCATGACAACTAATGAAATCAAGCGAAAATATGTACAAAATGAGTATTATCTAAAGGCTACTTTACCGGTATTTAAAGGGTTGCAACTGATAGGTAGTCTACATACACAGGCTATAACTGATACTATTCAGTATAATAATATCTCGTATTTAGCAGGCATTTCATCCAGCTTCAAAATTCTTGACTTCTATATGGCGTATGGTGCTTCGCGAATAAGGGATACCTATCACCATCAAATATCTGCCGGCACAACTTTTTATCCACAATTGAACCAAAACTTTTATTTGCAATCTATTCTCACTTACCATACGGATACTGAAATAAGCAATATTGTGTTTTATCAAAAAATAGGGCTTAGAACTGGTCCCAAAACCTGGTTTGAGTTTTATGGCTCTTTTGGTGATATGAAAAATATGCAAGAGCTGGATGGTTTCTACATCTATAATTTGAATAACCATCTAAATATGCGATTGGGACTAACCGGCATATTCTTTCTAGGTAAGAGCGCAAAACTATTTGTTGGCTATACTAATGAAAGTTATACCGAGTTTGGTACAGAGTTACCGTTTAAACAGCATTACCTTTTTACCGGTCTGAAATTGCAATTAAAAAACTAACGTTATAATTGAAATAATTAGATATCATGAAGAAATACCTCATACTTATACTATTGGCCATTACAACGACACTAAATGCCCAGACGTCAGTTGAGCTGCAAGCGGCGTTTTCATCAAGTTATACCCATGAAGAAGCAAAGGAATATGATGCGGCCCTAAAAGATTTACTAAACTATTACGATGATTCATCTTATGAGATTAATGTGCGTCTTGGCTGGCTTAATTATTATGCTGGCGATTACCCCGGTTCACTAAAATATTATAAAGTAGCTATGGAGCTTATGCCTTATTCTATTGAAGCAAAATTTGGTTATATCCTACCATTAGCAGCCCAGGGAAACTGGAACGAAGTAATAAGTATTTACCAGGATGTATTAAAAACAGATCCACAAAATTCTTTTGCCAATTATAAGTTGGGAGCCATCTTTTATGAGCGGGCTAATTATGAAACAGCTAAAGGCCATGCTGAAAAAGTAGTTAATATGTACCCTTTTGACTATGATGCAATTGTTCTGCTGGGATGGATAAATCTTAAGATGGAAGATTATCGAAAAGCGAAAAAGTTGGTGGATGTTTCTGTCGGTGAGTCAGTTCGGATTCTTCGTGAGTTACAGGAGATGAGCCAGAACGAGCTCTCTGAACGAACGGGCATTCCCCAATCTACCATCTCTGCTATTGAAAATGATCGGGTGAATCTCGGTGTGGAGCGTGCCAAGCAGCTTGCCCGTGCGCTTAAGTGTCACCCTGCGGTATTGGTTTTTCCTAATTGGGATATAAAACACGAAAACGCAGCATAAAGAAAGGGAAACACAAGAAATATAGGCGGGCACCAACCGCAGTGTCGCTACAAACCTCAGAACTTGAACCGTGAGTTCAAGTGGGAAGTAACTGCGACATATCAGGCTTCCCACGAATGGATGTGCACACAATGCCACAAATCAGTTTCCCTTGGTAATGTAGAGTAGGCTCAAGTTACCACCAGCCTGTTAACGAACACCGCAGAAGATACCCTAAACTGCTGTCGCTACTATAATCCGGCGTTGTTTCTTATTAATTCTACCGCTAAATCCCTGCCTGGCTACCCTTTGTCAGGGCGCCATCTATTTTGTCTTGTAAACGCCGAACCACTCCGTCCACATTTGAAGTATAGTCCTCGTTTTCCTTTTTGTATGCAAGCATTTCATGGGCGATATTCAGGGCCGCTAAAACGGCAATTCGCTCGCTACCAATGATTTTTCCCGAGGTTTTTACTTCCTGCATCCTTTCATTCAACAAGCTTGCTGCGTCGTTGAGAAGATCGCGCTCCTCATCGCTGCATGCAATCAGGTATTCTTTATCGAGGATGGTGACACTGGCTGGTTTTGTTTCACTCACGGACGCGTTTCCATTGCACGTAATCTGGTGATCATGGCTTCAATACGGCTTCTGGCCTGTTCAGTTTTCTCTATCAACTCGGCACGTTCTGTCACCAGATTACTCTGCTGGCTGCGCAGCGCGGTATTTTCTGATGTCAATTTATCGACTGTGCTGATGAGTTCATCAACACGTGTCTCCAGTGCCTTGAGATCGACTGTTTCATTGTTTTGATCTGTCATGAATTTATCCTGAAAAGTTGTGCCTGGCTGTGGTCAAAAATCCCTGTTTGTTTGTTATCATTTGTGCAATATAGAGCCACCGGTGGAAGTGGTCAAGATATACAGGGTAAAAGCTGACTCGAAGCCAGATATTCCGGTAGTTTTGGCATGATTGATTTAGAAGAAAATAAAGAGATTCTCCAACGACTTATAGTTCATACTCATGGTTAAAAAGGCAGATATTCTGGAAACGTAGATTGTATGCAAAATTTTGAACAGTTAGATGAAATGTTGATCGCCACTGGCGCCGGGTTTCGCGCATCAGAGTGTCATGGGTTTTTATGTGCCCTGGTTTGTGGGAACGGGCAGGTTCAGGAACAAAAAATAAGGGAATATTTTCTGTTAGACAGTGATGAAATCGTAAATCCGGAAGAATGTTTCAATCATTTGAAAGTATTGGCTGAAGATATAGAGGCGAAGATGTATTCCTCTGATCTTGATCTGGAATTGTTACTTGCGGATGAAGATGACGCGCTGGCAGAGCGAAGTCGTTCACTTGCTGAGTGGTGCCAGGGCTTTATGAGTGGTCTGGGTCTGTCTGGCGTGAAGGATGAACAAATTCCATCTGAATCACAGGAGTTGATTGGTGATTTTTACAAGATCGCAAATCTGGATGCCCACGATGAAGATAATAAAGATGAGTCAGATCAGGGAAATGATTTTGCACTGATGGAATTAATCGAATATGTGCGTATGGGGACGATTTATATCTTTGAGGATCTACAGGGCAATCCAGAAAACTGTCAACCCGAGGTATTACATTAATGAACGCCAGGGAATTTACGCGCCGCCGCAAACGTTTAATGGATATGATGGGCAATGAAAGCATCGCCATCTTGCCTACTGCCTCGGTGTGTCTGAGGAACAATGACGTTGAGTTTCCCTTTCGTCCGGATAGTGATTTCTATTATATGACCGGCTACCCGGAACCTGAGGCGGTCGCGGTCATTATTCCTGACCGACCTCATGGCGAATATGTTTTGTTTTGCAGGGAGCGTGATCCACACAAGGAAACCTGGAATGGCAAACGCGCCGGTCTGGAAGGGGCCTGCGATATTTATGGCGCAGATGATGCTTTTCCTATCGAAGATATGGACGATATTCTGCCCAACCTGCTTGAAGATAAAGAACGTATTTTTCACACCATGGGCAATGACGCGGTTTTTGATCAACGTGTTTTGGGTTGGGTCAATGAAGTTCGGGACAAGGCACGCACGGGGGTAAATGCGCCAGACGAATTTATATCACTGACGCATATCTTGCATGATATGCGGCTTTACAAGAGTCGCCAGGAAATTACTGCCATGCGTAAGGCGGCAAAGATCTCGGCGGTGGCACATAAAAGCGCAATGCAAATCTGTCAGCCAGGCTTAATGGAATATCAGGTAGAAGCCGAATTGGTGCATAAGTTTATGCAGCAGGGATCCAGGATTTCTGCCTATCCTTCGATCGTCGGCGGTGGCGCAAATAGCTGTATTCTGCATTACACAGACAATGACGAAGAACTTAAAGACGGTGATATTTTGCTGATCGATGCCGGGGCAGAATATCAGGGTTATGCCAGTGATATTACGCGCACATTCCCTGTTAATGGAAAATTCACCAGGGCACAAAAAGATATATACGAAGTTGTCTTGCGCGCGCAGTTGCTGGCAATAGAAGAGGTCAAGCCGGGCAATCACTGGAATGATCCCCATGAAGCGGCAGTAAAAGCCATTACTGAAGGTTTGCTGGAGCTGGGGATTCTCAAAGGCAAGTTGAGCACGCTACTGAAGGACCATGCCTATAGTACGCATTATATGCATCGTACAGGCCACTGGCTGGGAATGGATGTACATGATGTCGGTGATTATAAAGTTGATGGTAATTGGCGCATGCTGGAGCCGGGAATGGTACTGACCGTTGAACCAGGCCTGTATTTGCCGGCCGGGACCAAGGGGCTGGCTAAAAAATGGTGGGATATTGGCGTCCGGATAGAAGATGATGTCCTGGTAACCAAAGATGGCTGTGATGTGCTTAGTAAAGACACGCCGAAGACAATAGCCGAAATAGAAGCATTAATGTCGGATGCAGCCTGAGTGACTGATCACAATGTCCCATAATTTTGACATAATTATTGTTGGTGGTGGCGCCGTCGGTGCGGCATTGGCCTGTGCTTTAAAGAATAGCAAACTCAAGATAGCCGTTATAGAAGCTGTTTCGCCAAAGGCTGATATTCAGCCCAGTTATGATGACAGAGGTTTGTCTATCTCCCTGTCATCAAAAAATATTCTGGACAATCTCGGGCTTTGGCAGAATATTTCACCTCATTCAAATCCAATCAAACATATCCATGTGTCCGATCAGCATCATTTTGGTTTTGTCAGGATGGATGCTGAATCTATGAATGTGTCAGCACTCGGTTACATTGTCCTGGCCAGGGAATTGGGCAAGGCATTCATGCAAACTATCGAAGCAGCTGAGAATATCAGTTTCTTTTGTCCTGCCTCGGTTACGGCTGTTGAAATCTCGGCATTGTCAGCCAGTGTCACTGTCAACGTTGATGGTGTTGATAAAATCATTAGTAGTAAATTACTGGTGGCTGCCGACGGGGCAGAATCCAGAACCAGAGATATGTTGGGCATAAAAGCCAGTGTCGAGGATTACCAGCAGGTCGCCATCGTCAGCAATGTTCTTCCGCAAAGACCACATTTGGATACCGCCTATGAACGATTTACCGAAACCGGTCCTTTAGCACTGTTACCGCATTCGCAGCAACGTTGTGTTCTGGTCTTTACCGTTGCGGCAAATGAAGCAGAAAAATATCTGCAGATGGATGAGCAAGGATTTCTGGATGTTTTGCTGGAACGTTTCGGTCGGCGACTGGGAAAATTCTCGAACCTGGGTCAGCGCAAAAGTTATCCATTAAAAATGATGCAGGCTGAAGAACAGGTAAAACATCGTGCAGTGATATTGGGAAATGCTGCACACGCAGTCCACCCGAATGGTGCACAGGGTTTTAATCTTGGCTTGCGTGATGCAGTGGCACTCGCTGAAGTGCTGATCCAGGCACAGGAAAATGATCAGGATATTGGAGAGCTGTTATTGCTGGAATCTTATCTTGAATCTAGAATCGAAGATCAACAACGAGTGTTGAATTTTACAGACAGGCTGGCGAAGAATTTTTATAACAGGCAGCCACTGAAAATTATTGCACGAAATCTTGTCATGCTGGCCACTGATTTAAGTCCACGGTTAAAACATCGTTTCACACAGAGCGCCATGGGCTTCTGGGGTCGTCAGCCATCCCTGGTTAGATCAACTATGGCTAAATCAACCCTGACTAGTTCGTCAACGGTTTCTAAATCTTCTTTACCTTCCGGGTAGGAGTCACACACATTGAATCCTTCAGGACATATTCAGGTAGACATCATTATTGTTGGCGCGGGTGTCGCAGGGGCAACCTTTGCAGCCATTCTCAAAGATAGTGGCATCAGTTGTGCCGTGGTTGAAGCTGAAGCATTCAGTCAAGGCAAAAGCAGTCAAACAAATATCGATACAAATATTGAGCAAAACATTGACCCCAGGGCCCTGGCACTGACGCATGCATCAAAAAATATTCTGCAATCCATCGGTGCCTGGGATGAAATTCCGCAAGATCGAATAGGGGTATTCCGTAAGATGCATGTCTGGGATGAGAATGGCCTGGGCGAAGTCAATTTTAACAGCACTGACATATCCGAACCCGTAATGGGTTACATTGTCGAGCAGAAGCTTGTTGAGAGTGCCCTCGAAACGGTATTAAACAAATCTGAACATATCACCTGGTTTCGCCCTGCTGAAGCAAAATTGCTGGGCACTGAAAAAGACAAGATCTGCCTCGGCCTGAATGACGGTCGCCAATTATCAGCCAGATTACTGGTCGCGGCCGATGGTCAGTCATCCGCGGTTCGAAGGTTGGCAGGGATAAATTTTAAAACCCATGATTATGACCAACATGCACTGGCCTGTGTGGTTGAAACAGAATTGCCTCATCAGGAAGTTGCACGACAAAGATTCCTGCGCCGTGGTCCCCTGGCTTTTTTGCCTATGGCTGCAGCCAATCAATGCGGGATTGTCTGGTCAACAACGCCAGAACATGCAGCGGAATTAAAAGCCATGGATGATGAAGCATTTAACCAGAATCTGGCCGAAGCATTCGATTATGAAGCAGGTGACATTATCAAGACTGGCCCACGTGCAACATTCCCATTGGCACGGGCACAGGTGGAAGAATATTGTCGCCCACGTCTTGCCCTGGTGGGGGATGCTGCACATCGAATACACCCACTCGCGGGACAGGGTGCGAACCTGGGCCTGTTGGATGTGGCTTGTCTGGCTGAAGTTATTATGCAGGCCAGAGAGAAAGGCAGGGACATCGGTGCTTTTTCTGTGCTGCGAAAATACGAGCGTTGGCGCAAGGGCGAAAACAGCAGCATGATGATGACCATGGAGGGTTTTAAGTATTTGTTCGAGAACAAAACTGCGGCGGTCTCATGGTTGCGTAACGCCGGGATGGATGTGTTTGATTCGATGAAACCGGTCAAGCATGAAGTGATGAAACGTGCGATGGGCCTGGCAGGGGATTTGCCCGATATCGCCCGCAGGCATTTTTAAGCACAGTTGATCCAGATTTCTGGTATCCATTTCGGGTACAATGCT
>JAIVVP010000059.1:0-7965 GCA_049189775.1 Gemmatimonadota bacterium
AAGATTCATTGGGCAGAGGTCTATGCCGGAGAAAAAGCCAACCAGCTTTGTGGTAGCTGGTTGCCTGATGAAACACTGGATACCTGTAGAGAATATCTGGTTGCTATCAAGGGGCCATTAACCACACCGATCGGTGGTGGTATCCGGTCTCTTAATGTCGCCCTCAGACAAATTCTCGATCTTTATGTATGTCTCAGGCCCGTACGTTGGTATGCGGGTGTGCCTTCACCCATCAAACATCCTGAGTTGGTTGATATGGTGATATTCAGGGAAAATACCGAGGATATATATGCCGGCATCGAGTTTGAAAGTGGTTCTGATGAAAATAACCGCTTTATGGAATTATTTAAAGAAGCATTTCCAAACCAGTATCAAAAAATTCGTTTTCCGGAATCGTCCGGAATAGGCATCAAACCAGTTTCGAAAGATGGTACCGAAAGACTGGTCAGGGCAGCGATCGAATATGCCATCGCCAATCAAAGAAAAAGTATTACCCTGGTGCACAAAGGTAACATTATGAAATTTACTGAAGGTGCTTTCAGAAACTGGGGTTACCAGCTTGCTGAATCAGAATTCAGTGATCACACCTATACCTGGGATCAATGGGAACGCACTCAGGCAGAGAAAGGACAGGATGCTGCAGATCAGGAACAAAAAGAAGCACTGGATTCAGGAAAAATTCTTATCAAAGACGCCATTGCCGATATTACATTACAGCAGGTACTTACACGGCCAAAAGATTTTGACATCATTGCAACAATGAATCTGAATGGTGACTATCTTTCAGACGCGCTGGCTGCACAGGTTGGTGGAATTGGAATTGCACCAGGTGGCAATATTAACTATGACACGGGACATGCGATCTTCGAGGCCACCCATGGCACAGCACCAAAATATACAAATCTCGACAAGGTAAATCCGGGTTCATTGATTCTGTCAGGTGAAATGATGTTGCGTTACCTGGGTTGGACAGATGCTGCTGATCTTGTCATTAGTGCCATGGATGCAACGATCAAACAAAAGACTGTCACCTATGACTTTGCCAGATTGATGGACGATGCGACAGAAATTAAATGCAGTGAATTTGCTGATGCACTGATTTCAAACATGTAACCGAGATATCCTCGATGGCACAAATGCCAGATAGAAAACTGATCACCGAATCATCACAGATCATCTATGATGGCTTTATACATTACAACAATGTATTTCATCGAATAACACGACGTGCCAGGACCCGATTCGAAAAACGTGACTGGGAAGGTCATCAACAGGATATCGTTGAGCGCGTAGATCTGTACGAAAAATCTGTCAGGCGTATTGTCCTGGAATTAAGAAGGCACCTGGGCGATCGAGTTAAAGATCATGAACTCTGGAATTCAATCCGCTCCTATTTTGGCAGACGACTGGAGAAGGTTCCTGATGCCGGCTTTATCAAGACCTTCTTTAATTCTGTTACCAGAAGAATCTTTGGCACGGCTGGTATAGACACCAAGCTCGAATTTGTTTCAGTAGACCTTTACGCTGATATTGAGTTAGTAAATTCACTCAATCTAAAACGCTATCCTTTCTGGGGCTCCACTGAAAAAATCTTTGCAGCAATACTGAATGATTTCTCATTCAGAGTACCTTATGCAGAGTCAATTAACAGTGACATTGGCCAATTTGTAGAAGCAAAATTCAGCAGAAAGAATGAATATTTAAGATTTGAATTTATCGACTCATTTTTTTATCAATCAGCACGCGCTTATCTCATAGGCAGAATTGTGACGCATGATAGCATCTCACCAATTGTCATTGCATTTAAAAATACCGATAAAGGTATCGTCATTGATGCAGTACTGACTTCCGAAGTAGAAGTCAGTATTGTTTTTAGTTATACCCGTTCCTATTACTTTGCTGACCCCAACTCAGTGATCGGTGCAGTATATTTTATTCATTCCATATTACCCAAGAAACCGATAGATGAACTTTATACTGTTTTAGGCAGACTGCGGCAAGGCAAAACTGAAAGACATAGAATCTTTACCGAGCATTTGAAATCGACTTCTGATCAGTTCGTACATACAGATGGTGATGTAGGGCTGGTGATGATTGTATTTACCCTGCCTTCTTATGATTTGGTCTTTAAAATTATCAGGGACAAATTTGGATACCCTAAAACGATTACTCGTGGTGAAGTTATCGAAAAATACAAACTTGTGTCCAAACATGATCGTGCTGGACGTTTGATTGATACGCAGGAATTCCTCAATCTGAAGTTTCCAATCAAGCGTTTTTGCAAAGAGCTTCTGGATGAATTGATACAGGATGCATCAAATACTGTAGAGATTATTGATGATAATTTACTGATCAAGCACGTCTACATAGAGCGCCGCGTACGACCACTTAATCTGTATATTAATGAAGTCAGTCGTGAAAAAGCAGAACTGGCCATCCTCGACTATGGACAGGCATTAAAGGATCTCGCACGCACCAATATCTTCCCCGGGGACTTGTTATTAAAAAATTTTGGTGTTACCAGACACAGCCGAATCCTTTTTTACGATTACGATGAGGTCAGCCTGATCACTGAGTGTAATTTCCGGGACATCCCTCAAGCCAGTGATGATATTGATGAAATGCGTTCAGAGTCCTGGTATTTCGTTGGTGAGCACGACATGTTCCCTGAAGAATTCATAAAATTTCTATCTATGGACAAGGAACTACGTTCGCTTTTCCTTGTGGTTCATGGTGAATTATTAACCGCAGAATACTGGCGAGAAGTCCAGGCAATGCATCGGTCCGGTAAAGTCTCACTGGTGGTTCCTTATGATCGGCCTAAATTGCCTCACAGCAGCTGAACGTGAATTTGCATACGCCATAAACAGAAAAACCCGATACTGCCAGGCAGTATCGGGTCCTGTTAAATGCTATTCGACAGTCTTATTTAGAGTCGAACTGTGCTTCTTCGGTAGAACCGGTTAATGCAGTTACAGAAGATGCACCACCCTGAATCACAGTTGTCACATCATCAAAGTAACCAGCGCCAACTTCCTGCTGATGACTGGCAAATGTATAACCGTGTTCTGATGCTGCAAATTCAGGTTCCTGAACCTGCTCAACATAGGCAGTCATACCACGTTCCATATAATCACGGGTCAGGTTAAACATGTTGTACCACATGTTATGAATACCGGCCAAAGTGATGAACTGATATTTGTAACCCATTGCACCCAGTTCTTTCTGGAATTTTGCAATCGTTGCATCGTCAAGATTCTTCTTCCAGTTGAAAGAAGGTGAACAGTTATAGGCCAACAACTGACCCGGATGTTCTTTACGAACTGCTTCAGCAAATTTCTTGGCTTCATCTAAACTAGGAACCGCAGTTTCACACCAGAGTAAATCTGCATAAGGTGCGTAAGCAATACCACGAGCAATTGCCTGATCAATACCCGCGTTGGTTATATAAAAACCTTCTGGAGTACGCTCGCCGGTGACAAATGGCATATCACGTTCATCAACATCAGATGTTAGCAAATTAGCTGCGTTTGCATCTGTACGTGCAAGAACGATAGTTGGAACACCCATAGTGTCTGCTGCCAAACGGGCAGAGATCAATTTCTGAATTGCTTCCTGGGTTGGAACAAGAACCTTGCCGCCCATATGACCACATTTCTTGACAGAAGCCAGCTGATCTTCAAAATGCGCACCAGCAGCACCCGCCTCGATCATGTTCTTCATTAATTCAAATGCATTCAGTACGCCACCAAAACCGGCTTCAGCATCAGCAACGATTGGTGCAAAATAATCAATATCATTATTACCTTTTGCCCACTGAATTTCATCAGCGCGACGGAAGGTATTATTGATACGCTTGACCATGGTTGGCACTGAATTGTAAGCATAGAGAGATTGATCCGGGTACATGGTTTCTGATGTATTACCATCAGCAGCAACCTGCCAACCGGACAGGTAAATCGCCTTGATGCCACCTTTTACCTGTTGCATTGCCTGACCTGCAGTAATCGCACCCATGCAATTCACATAGCTATCTTCATCATTCACAAGATCCCAGAGCTTTTCAGCACCACGGGTCGCTATTGTGTATTCTTCTATTACAGAACCACGTAGACGTACCACGTCTTCTGCACTGTAATCACGCGTAACATTTGCCCAGCGCGGGTTTTCAGCCCAATCTTTCTCTAACTGCTTGATTTGTTGTTCTCTTGACATCATTCCTCCCACTTCTTCAATAATATAAATATTTAGTAGCCTAAATTTTTCAGCCGGCGATCATCGCACAAATCACCCCCTGCTGCTAGGGAAACACGCCGTAATCAGCAATAAACCCGGTAATTTGTCATTGTCATGAATATGCCATTTGGCCATAAATCATTGATTTTTTATTAATATTCAAAAACCTATCAAAGATAATGAATAAATACCCTAACTAGTGTGGCATCCCCGAATTTGCACAGTATAATTAGGGCTAATGCAGCAAAAAAGTAATACATCATGACAAAAGAGATTGAACACCATCAAGACGGCGGCATCGCAGTACAGGAAGCGAAGCCCAGGCTCAAGGTTCCTTCACTGTACAAAGTCGTCCTCAACAATGATGACTACACACCTATGGATTTTGTAGTGGAGATCCTGGAAGGTTTCTTCAGTATGAATGGAGAGGCCGCCACACGCATCATGTTGGATGTGCACAAAAGCGGCAAAGGTATTTGTGGTATTTTTAGTCGGGAAATCGCAGAAACAAAAGTAGCTCAGGTCAATAATTATTCACGAGAAAATCAACACCCTCTTCTCTGTACCATGGAAAAAGAATGAGGGGAAAAAGAATAAGGAGAGCACGTCATGTTGGATAAAGATCTTGAAATAACACTGAATACCGTTTTCAACGAAGCACGTGACAGGCGCCATGAATATGTCACTGTTGAACATCTGTTACTTGCCTTACTGGATAACACCTCCGCCGCACATGTACTCAAGGCCTGTGGCGCTAACCTGAACGTGTTACATGGCGAATTAAGCAAATTTATCCAGGAGAACTCACCACTGCTGACTGAAGGTGATGAGCACGATACACAGCCCACGCTAGGTTTCCAACGAGTACTGCAGCGTGCTGTTTTCCATGTGCAATCATCAGGGAGAAAAGAAGTTAAGGGTGCGAATGTCCTGGTGGCGATTTTTGGAGAACGGGAATCACACGCAGCCTATTTCCTCAGCCAACAGGAAGTCAGTCGTCTGGATGTGGTTAACTACATCTCCCACGGCATTGCCAAGATTTCTGAAGATGAACATGACAATGAAGCAGAACCAGTCGAAGAAGATCTCGCCGGAGATGAACCCGGTACTACCCCACTGGAAAAATATGCGGTTAATCTGAATCAACAGGCAGAACTGGGGAAAATTGATCCACTGATAGGACGACAACATGAAATAGAGCGGACCATCCAGATTCTTTGTCGGCGGAGAAAAAACAACCCGCTTTACGTTGGTGAGGCGGGCGTTGGCAAGACTGCCATTGCAGAAGGCCTGGCTAAAAAGATAGTCGATGGTGAAGTCCCTGAAGTTCTTGCAGATAATGTGATTTATTCACTCGACCTGGGGGCATTGCTCGCGGGTACAAAATACCGCGGTGATTTTGAGAAACGCCTTAAAAATATAATTTCTCAACTGAAGAAAATAGAAGGATCCGTACTGTTTATCGATGAGATCCACAGCATCATCGGTGCCGGTGCCGCTTCAGGCGGGGTGATGGATGCTTCAAATATCATCAAACCTGTGCTGGCTTCGGGGGATATTAAATGTATCGGTTCCACGACTTATCAGGAATATCGAGGTATCTTTGAAAAGGATCGTGCACTCGCCAGACGCTTTCAAAAAATCGACGTCACTGAACCGACTATTAATGAAACAGTAAAAATTCTTGAAGGTTTAAAATCAAGATTTGAAGAACATCATCAAATTAAATATACACATCAGGCATTACGCTCAGCTGTAGAACTCACCGATCGTTACATTACAGACCGGCATCTACCTGACAAGGCAATTGATATCATCGATGAAGCAGGTGCATCTCAACAATTATTGCCCGTTTCTCGCAGAAAAAAATCAATCGGTGTCCATGACATAGAAAATATGGTTGCCAAAATTGCCAGAATACCTGCAAAAAATATTACTTCATCAGATAAGGATGTGATGAAAAATCTTGAACGCAATCTGAAGATGGTCGTGTTCGGTCAGAATGAGGCCATCAGCACATTAAGCAGTGCCATCAAAATGGCCCGCTCAGGTCTGGGCGATACACAACAGCCTGTTGGTTCATTCCTTTTTGCAGGTCCCACGGGTGTCGGCAAGACCGAAATTACAAAACAACTTGCGGGCATTATGGGCATTGAACTGATCCGTTTCGATATGTCCGAATATATGGAACGCCACACCGTTTCTCGTTTGATCGGCGCACCTCCGGGTTACGTTGGCTTTGATCAAGGTGGCTTGCTGACAGAAGAAATAAACAAACATCCTCACTCGGTTCTGTTACTGGATGAAGTTGAAAAGGCACATCCTGATGTATTTAATCTGTTACTGCAGGTCATGGATCATGGCACACTCACGGATACCAACGGACGCAAAACAGATTTCCGAAATGTCATTATTGTCATGACCACCAATGCCGGTGCAGAACGTATCAGTCGTGCCTCAGTCGGATTCACGCATCAGGATCATAGCAGCGATGCCATGGAAGCAATTAAAAAAACGTTCAGTCCTGAATTCAGAAATCGTTTGAATGCCATCATTCAATTCAACGCACTGGATGCAAAAACAATTGCCAATGTGGTTGATAAGTTTATCGTTGAGCTGGAAGCCCAACTGGATGGTAAAAAAGTTCTCATCGATATCGATGAATCTGCCAGAAAATGGTTAGGGGAACATGGCTACGATAAAAATATGGGTGCCAGACCCATGGCAAGACTGATTCAGGACAAGATCAAGAAACCCCTGGCCGAAGAAATCCTTTTTGGCAAACTTGAACATGGTGGGCAGGTATTAGTCAGTGAAAAAGATGATCAGCTCACTATTGAAGTACTGGAAAAAGAAACAGCAGCGACAGTCTGAATTTATAATTCTAAATAGAGGCTTGTACACAGCGTAGAATTCCGTAGTCATAGCTTTCTTCCAGGGCTTCGTAGACTTGTTTTAAACGTCCCTGTTCTTCATCCTCCAGGGATTCAATCGCGAAAACTATCTCATCGTATTCCCGCTGATCAAGATCGAGTACTTCTTTAACATCTAACAAGCCTACTTCAATGGCTTCAGATAAATGCGCATAAATAGTTGAATGTTTCAGCTCACGTTTACTGACAATTTTCTCAACATCTTCACCCTGTTGGAAAAGGATCAACGTCTCATTTACGGTATCAGATAAATTATTATCCAGCAGTTCAGGTAATGGATGCCTGGCGATCTCGTTAAGAAACTTCTGACCGAAACGTGATAATTTTTGTTCGCCAACACCAGAAATTCTACTCATATCACCTGGTGAAACAGGACGCTTCTTCAACATCTCCTGCAATGTAGCATCGTGAAAAATAACATAGGGAGGCACACCTGACTCTTCTGCCAACGACAATCTGAGTGAACGTAATGATTCCCACAAAGTACTGTCCTGCGGTCGAACAATATGTTTACCTTTTTTGCCTGATATCGACTTTTCCTGTTTCTCCACCTTACGTAATTCCAAAGACTGTTCCCCGCGCAACAAGGGCCGACATTTTTCAGTCAGACGCAGGGCACCGTGTCGCTGCATATCAATCTCCAGAAACCCCATGGCGATCAGTTGGCGCATGATCACTCGCCATTCGGCTGCTGGAAATTCCTGACCAATACCAAAGGTACTGAGCTGATCATGAGAATTACGCTGGATCCGTTCGTTGGTTTTTCCCATAAGGATATCGACAATGTAATTCACGC
>JAIVVP010000060.1:0-7905 GCA_049189775.1 Gemmatimonadota bacterium
CTTGTGAGTGTCGCCGCCAGGCTCATGTAGCCACCGGTGAGGGCTTTGCCAACGCACATAATGTCAGGTGTGATATCAGCGTGTTCGCAGGCAAATAACTTTCCGGTTCGGCCGAACCCGGTTGCGATTTCATCAAGTATCAATAGCACATGGTGCCGATCGCAGAGTTCGCGTACTCGATGTAAATATTCTGCAGAATAGAAACGCATGCCACCTGCGCCCTGAACGATCGGTTCCATAATAACGGCAGCGATATGATCTTTTTCGGTGCTGAGTGTTTGTTCAAACCCGGCGATATCTTCATCGGTGCAGGGATCTCCAAAGCGGCAGCCTGGGGCATCAACAAAGTATTGTTTTGTTAACGTGTCACTAAAGAGTGAATGCATTCCAGTCACAGGGTCAGACACAGACATGGCGCCAAAGGTATCACCGTGATAGCCATTTCGAATCGTTAGAAACTGTTGCTTGTTGGGCTGTTCCTTCGCTTGCCAGTATTGAATGGCCATTTTCATCGCTACTTCAACAGATACAGAACCTGAGTCTGAGAAAAACACGGACTGCAATGCCTCAGGTGTTAAGGCAAGCAGTTGTGTGGCAAGTTCGACGGCAGGTTGATGTGTCAAGCCACCGAACATGACATGGGACATCTTTTGTAATTGTGCCTCGAGTGCACGATTTATTTGAGCATG
This sequence comes from Gemmatimonadota bacterium, assembly GCA_049189775.1. GTDB lineage: Bacteria > Pseudomonadota > Gammaproteobacteria > Eutrophobiales > Eutrophobiaceae > SMWN01. Next base: position 690 of record JAIVVP010000060.1, read on the forward strand.
GTTATAACCATGAATTGCACACCACCAGGAAGACATACCGTCGATTAATTCTCGACCATCTGTTAGTTTCAGTCGCACGCCCTCGGCAGACGCAACAGGATAAACAGGTAAGTCCGAGATCCCCTCAACAGACATGGCACTATACGGGTGCCAGATATGTGCCTTATCAAGGTCTAGTAACTGATCGTCTGTCATGATTTTTTTCGTGCTTCGCCCTCAATAAAAATCCTTTTAACATTTTCATATTCATTTTTAATCTCGGCATCCAGCTGCGAAACTGTGTCTTCAATTTCTGTGGCAGTGGCTTCATCCCTGAATTCGACACTGATATTAACCAGAATAAATTCCGGCCCCATATGAATCGTTAATACTTCATTAACATGTTCTATTTTGTCATAGGTCCTGGTGATCTTTTTGATGCCGTTAACTACATGGATATTTGCACTTTCTCCGATGAGCAGGCTCTTGGTTTCAAAAGCCAGCCACATGGCAGTGCCAGCCAGAATAAAACCAATAATAATAGAGGCGATGCCATCAAAATATAGATTACCAGTGACCTGGGTCAGGATGGTCGCAAGCAGTGCAACCAGTAAACCCAGCATCGCAGCGGAGTCTTCGAACAGGACAACGAATATAGAAGGATCTTTGCTGCGCTGTACTGCTTCGATGTATCCCCACTTACCTTTGGCCTGTTTGAATTCTTTAAAGGCGAAGAACCATGCAGCACCCTCAAAGATCATGGCTAGTGATAGTACGATGTAGATAACCATGATATTTTCCAGGGGGGCCGGGTTGAGTAAACGATGGATGCCTTCATAGATTGAAATACCGGCACCAACAGCAAAGATCATAATAGCGACGACAAAACTCCAGAAATATATTTCCTTACCATGCCCGAAAGGGAAGCGGTCATCCGCAGGTTTTTTTGCTTGTTTTAGTCCATACAAAAGCAACATCTGGTTACCAGTATCAACGACTGAATGTATGCCTTCAGAGAACATCGCCGAACTGCCCGTCATAAAGGCAGCAATAAATTTCATGATAGCGATTAAGGCATTGCCAGCGAGGGCAGCGTAGATCACCAGTTTTCGTGAAGAAGCCATGAATTATTCCAGGGTTAAATTTATTATGATTACTCGAACTATCTTATCATCAAATATAATTTCATTAAGCATATGATATTTATAGTAATATCTGAATAGTTGTTTGCTGGTAATCAGGGGAGGTATTTATGGAAGGTGATAAGGTTTCAGGCAGTTGCCTATGTGGTGTGGTTACATATCAATACACTGGGTCAGTAAATGTCTTTCAATATTGTCACTGTTCCAGATGCCGTAAATTTACCGGCTCTGCCCACGCAACGAATATCATTATTAGTCCGGATCAGTTTCAATGGTTGAGCGGTGAAGAATCTATCGGCCGGTATGAACACCCGGATGCAAAGCACTTCGCAACATCGTTTTGTAAAAACTGTGGCTCGTCATTACCCTGGCTGACGAAAAGTGGAAAGGCGGTTGTTGTAACAGCGGGGACACTGGATGAAGATCCCGGGGTAAAACCCCTACACAATATATTTATGGCCAATAAGGCACCATGGTATGAAGAAGTTGGTGATCTAAAGAAATATGAAGGACTTCCAGTTAGAGCCTAAAATATATTCCATATATAGTTATTCCTTAACTTATCTATTTCCATAGTATTTAAATACAAGGTGTCTGTTCGTACGACACATAATCATCAAATAAAAGAGGAGAAGACCGTGTCTTCCTGTATTGATTTAAAAAAATATCTCATCATTTCCATCACAATAATATTGTCACTTATCTACTCGCCGGTTTATGCAACAAATGATGCAATGCTGGATCTGCTAAAAATTCTCGTAGATAAAGGTAGCCTTACGCAAGGCGAGTACGAGCTGCTGGTCAGTGCGGCCAAAGCCGATAACGAAAAAGCCGAGGCGGTCAAGACCGAGGCGATCAAACAAGAGGCCAGGGAAGTAGCAAAAGAAACAGTAAAAGAAGAAGTGGCTGAAGCCAGTAAATCCATGCCAAAGATAACGACCAAAGATAAACTTCAGATTGAATCGCAGGATGGTAATTTCAAATGGAGATTGATCGGTCGAATTATGGCGGATTACAACGGTATCGACTCAGATAAGGTCAAGCTGGGTAGTGGCTGGGAGCTGAGACGGGCAAGATTGGGCATGGATATGACACTGTGGAAACACTGGATAGGCAAGTTTGAAGCTGATTTTGCCGCCGTTGATGAAACCGTATCTGTCAAGGATGCTTATTTTGGCTACAAGGACAAGACAAGCTACGGTGACTACTGGATTAAATTTGGACAATCACACATGCCCACTAGTTGGGAAACCATGTCCAGTTCGAAATACATGACCTTTATCAATAGGACTGCCTTCGGTGACGGGCCACTTGAACGGGCACGCCATTTAGGTGTATCTGCCTTTACCAGGGGAATGGATGGACGTTGGACATTACATGCTGGTGTATTCGGAGGCACAGTAGATGATGATCCGGATTCCTGCGTTGATCCCAATAATGAATGTGATGAGCAGTGGAACACAGGTTTCAGGGCAACCGGTATTCCCTTCATGCAAGATAAGACACACTTGTTACATATTGGTGGTGGTGTACTTTACCGAAATCCAAATGGGGATAGTGTAAAGATCAGCCAACGTCATGGCGTATTTCATACCATTGATTCCAAGTCCTGGTCTGTAGATCTTGGAACGAGTGTTGACGACGCGTTGATATACAGTCTCGAAACTGTCGGTATCTGGGGCCCTGGTTACGTCAAGTTGCAGTATATCGATACAGAACTGACTCGAAAGGGTGGCCTGTCCGATGTTAGCTTCGATGGTTATTCCGTGGAAGGTGGCTGGTTCCTGACTGGCGAATCCAAGAACTATGACTTTAAGAAAGCCCAGTTCGGAGGTCTCACACCCAATGCTCCAGTTGGACGGGGTGGTTTCGGGGCCTGGGAAGTGGGTGTCCGTTATGAAAACATGGATCTGAATGATACCGCTGCTGGTGTTATCGGTGGTGATGGTGATCTACTGACAGTCGGCTTGAACTGGTACATGACCAAGACCATAAGGATGATGGCCAACTACAAGAAGGTTATGAGTTTTGATCGGCCGGGTAACCAATTCGATGGTGACGAACCCAGCGCATTCCTGCTTCGTGGACAGATTTACTGGTAGGAAACAGAGTAAAGATGAAAATAAAAAACCCCGCATTAGCGGGGTTTTTTGCAAAATAAATCATGGGAAGAGGATGACGAAGCTGGTTACCCTGAAAAAGGGTAGTTAGTATTGGCTATCTGGGGGAGGCTCAAATAGTTAATAAGGTATGAAATGTGCCCAGTCTATTCGGCAACACCTCACTGGGCAAAGGTGTGTTAAGCCATCATAGCTTTTTATGATGTCTCTGCCTTATTGGGTTTTAGTTTAGTTGTGAATTCTCTATTTATCCAGATTTACTGGCTCCCTTTAATTGATAGTAGAATCTCACTGATTATTTTCTTCACTCGGCCGCTTGTACCAATACCCACACATCCATTTGTAGCGCATCATAAATGGGAACAAGGCAAGGAAAGTCAGCAAGGTAAGTTGTTTAATGTGGCTGTACCAGACCAGTTTACGACTGGAGGTAATCACTTCTGGTTTGCTGATGATACAAAATTTACGATTTGATATTTTACCTGTGCGTTTTAGTGCTATGGAAAACCAGATCTCTTCGGAGGCGTAGTGTTTTTCACTGAAACCACCGCATGCGTCAAAATCATCGCGCCGACTATAGACAAAGCAACCCGCAGCCAGGTGAAATACTCTGGAGATGGTGTTCCAGTAAGCAAGCGCTGTTCTGGCAAGGAGATCTACAGGTGTATCTAAACATACACTGGCTCCACCGCCACAACACTTTCCACTTTCCAGATTGCTCAAGGCGGTTTGCAACAGGTCCGGGGATGCCAGCGTGTCGGCATCGATAAAAATAAGATAACGCCCTTCGGCATGTTTTGCCCCGGTATTGCGTGCCCGTGATATCTGGTTTATGGGTTCAAACACGACCTTTGCACCAGCGGCTTTGGCAATTTCGGCAGTGCGGTCTGTTGAGTTGTTGTCTGTGACGATGATTTCACCAATGAGCGGAATCTCTGCCATGGCCTTTTGTAGCACCTCAAGGGTGTTCGCCAATAAAGCCTCCTCATTATAGGCCGGGATGATGATGGAATAATCGGTGACCATCCGTACAGTCTAAATGAGCCTGGAATGTTAAAGAAGGGACGGGCCATGGTTTTTCTTTTATTCAGGGAGGATAAAACCTTTACGTGAGCAATTTCACTAAATTGGAAAGATTCTGTAGTTTGCGCCAGAATGCTTATTATAATGTTCCTACACACCTTAACTGGTATAGCTGAATGGCAAAGACTTATATAAATGAAGATACACTGTTAAAAACGGACTTGCGGACATTGTGGTCGGAGACCCTGATTGAGTTGCTACATGATGCTGTGAAGGGAGACTGGTCTGACAAGGCAATAAAGGACATCATCAAGGAACTTTATAACAAGGGTTACAAAACTGAACAGTTGATGGTTATGCTCGACAAGGAGATTGGACCGGAAGCTGCAACCAAATTGGCAAGATTTGTAATATAAAACACCTTCTCCACACCCCACATGGGGGCACATGGTACTCAAAGTATAATTAAGCTAAACAGGGGATTAACCTGTTATGAAACTGATCAGCATTTTAAATGTGGGTAAGTCTGTCCTGGATAGGCAGGTATTTCGTACCTCATCTTTACGAGATCTCATCGTGTTTAGTCTTTTCTTTATTCTGTTTCTTGCCTGTGTTGGGCATTACACCTGGTATTTTTTGACATATTCGGTTGGGTTCTGGGGCAAGCTTGCTTACCTGTGGTTCGGGTTCTGGTTTGGTCTGTTTGCCTGGTTTGCCTGGTCACGATTCAAGGCCAGCTTGTTACCGTCGAACTGGTTGGTGAAAGCCAGTCCGGATCGTCTATTGATAAAATTTCGTTCCTTCCAGAATTATTACTACCCGGATAATGATCCTGTTGTGATTGAACTCTATTGGCGCGAGATAGAATGGGTACGCAAAACCAGGGAAACATCAACCAAGCCCGGTTCTGATGGTGCTGTAACTGAATTCTTTACCTATCTCGATTTGAAACTGCACTTATCTGAAAATGAGTTAAAAAAGATAGAAAATGAACTGGCAAATGAAAGAAACAATAAACCTTTACAGTCTGCTGTGGGCGAATTGAAGCATGAACTATTTCAGGCAAGAAAGCGTAAGGCACCCAAATACGAGATTGATGGTATAAAACATCGTCTACGCAATGAAAAGATAATCAAACATCAACAGAAAAAACAATCCGGTGGCAAACATCATGATTACCCGGTCCGTCTGGTTAATGATAATGTCCTGCGACTACGCTGGAATGCAATAAAGCCAAATATTAAAAAGGCATTGGCATATTTTTCTGATTACACCCAGCTTGAAAGTAATATTAAGATTGAATCTGATTCAACCGGAGACTTCAAGGGAAAGGCACTGGATGACATGATTCTGGATCGAGTAGTTAAAGGCGATAAGATGGATGCGATTACTCTGGTTAAAAAACATTATGGTTATAGCACAACAGATGCAATGAAATTTATTGGTGAGATGATGGATACCGTTTCCAATTATGAGTCTGATCAAAAATAGATTACAGAATGATTAAGGGACAATTCACTTTCTGTGTCAAATAAGAGTCAGTAGAAAAAATATAATCAGCGTTAGGATTCCACAAAGACCCTTCCAGAAGGCCACCGGGTTACGATCAATCAAAGGTTGCGTATCTTCCACAGCAAGACTGGTGTTTGGATTAGGGTTAGAATGTAGCACCTAATAATCTTCGAGATAATTTGATTCAAATAAGCATGGATAAGCATCGCAACTCCTTACAACCCGGTTACAAACTTCACTGGTATCACATTATCAAGATACTGGGGCATGGTGGATTTGGCATTACTTATCTGGCGCATGACACCAACCTCGATCAACAGGTCGCCATCAAGGAATATTTACCGACAGATCTTGCGGTCAGGGAAAATGATATATCTGTGCATCCTGTTTCTGAGGGGCATCGGGAATCTTATGAATGGGGACTGGAACGATTCATTAGCGAAGCACGTACACTGGCCAAATTTAAACATCACAACATCGTTAGAGTGTTGTCGGTATTTACCGAAAATAATACCGCCTACATGGTCATGGAATACGAGCATGGCGAACCCATGGATGCCTTGTTAAAAAATAAAAAAACAATCGAAGAAGGGAAATTAAAATCTATTCTGATGCCCATGCTGGATGGGCTTGAACAAATACATAAAGAAGGATTTATTCATCGTGATATCAAGCCACCTAATATTTATATCAGAACGGATGGTAGTCCGGTGTTACTGGATTTTGGTTCTGCGCGACAGTCATTAGGCATACAAACAAAAACGCTGACGACTCTGGTTTCTCCAGGCTATGCGCCATTCGAACAGTACACCAGTAAAAGTGACAAGCAGGGCCCATGGACAGATATCTATGGACTGGGTGCAACAATGTATCGGGCAGTGACAGGGATAGGGCCAACAGATGCAATGGATCGCAGTGAAGCACTTTTGCATACAAATAAAGATGTTTATGTTTCTGCCTCCAAAATAGCACATGATAATTATTCAGAAGAATTACTGGCAGCGATTGATCATGCACTGATGTTTAAAACGGATGAAAGGCCACAATCGATTAGTGAATGGCGGAAGGAACTGGATACTGGAATCGTAAACGTCGCTGCAGCCTCTGAGGCTGAAACGGTTGCCATAAATCCTGCCACTATTGCCGACGATGATCAGGTCACTGATGAAAAAACTGTTTTGCTTGATAGTGAAGATAAGCCTGAGGGAAAAGGTAAAAAGAAACCTCGTTCATTGTTAGGAAGGTTGATTAAATGGACAGCAATTATTTTTGCTATCTTGTTGGTGCTGGCGATATTGTCAGATGATGAGAAAAAGAAAAGCGTTGTCGAACCTGAAGCCACAGATAGCCTAACTGGTGATCAGGTGATAGGCGCGCCTGAAGAACCCTTTATAAGCGATGTGCCAAGTAATGTACCTGGGGAAACAGATAAAGGTATTT